>CAYLJH010000246.1:0-3076 GCA_964383685.1 uncultured Candidatus Bathyarchaeia archaeon
TAGCAACCTGTAGGCACAGGTAGTACCAAAATATCGCTTATGTCAGGTTACTTGACACAAGCCCACCGAAAATAATTTTTTTTCGCGTTTATACCAGTGGCGGGAATTGCTTTTTCTCCTTATTGCACGCTACTCAACCCAAGCAATCAGATTTTTTTTTCGCGATATATGCGGTAACCACTCACAAGGGGACACCAGGCAGCACGCCCTCCCACCCGCTACCACCATTTTTCCCCTTATGTCAGGTTACTTGATGCAAGCAACCCAAAAAAAGTTTTTTTCGCGTTAGTACCAGTGGCCGGAGCGCGAATCCAAAATATTTTCCCAGAATTTACGGCCCACCGTTATCAACCAGAACGTACCAGATAATCTAAATATACAGACACGTCCTGTTCAGCCGATACACCTTGACGATCGACACCGACGCTATGCTCAAGAAGGCATCGAAATGGAAGGATATCGCACCCCCCATGCACGCCCACTACCGGGGCAAGTTAGAGGTAATGCCCAAGGCGGCAATCAGGAGCCTCCAGGATTTCAGCATCTGGTACACCCCGGGGGTGGCCCAGGCATGCCTCGACATCCACGCCGACTTGGAGAAGGCGTACGAGCTCACCAGCAAGTGGAACTACGTAGCCGTCGTCAGCGACGGCACCAGGGTCTTGGGCCTCGGCGACATAGGCGGCCAGGCCGGCATGCCCGTCATGGAGGGCAAGGCAATGATATTCAAGTACCTGGGAGGGGTGGACGCGTTCCCGATATGCCTAGCCACCAAGGACACCGAGGAAATCATAGAGACAGTGAAGCGCATCGAGCCCAGCTTCGGCGGCATCAACCTTGAGGATTTCAGCAAGCCAAAGTGCTTCGAGATACTTGACAGGCTCCGCGCGGAGATGCCCATACCCGTCTGGCATGACGACCAGCAGGGAACCGCGGCCGTCATCCTGGCGGGCACCATCAACGCGTTAAAGTTCGTCGGCAAGAAGATGGGCGAGGCAAAGTTCTCCATCGTCGGCACCGGCTCCGCCAACACCAGAACTTACTACGTGCTGACGGCGGCAGGCGTCAATCCCAAGAACATCATCATGGTGGACAGCAAGGGCACCCTCGGTTCCTACAGGGAGGAACTTGAAGGGACATACAAGTGGCCTATGGCCAAGGCCACCAACCCCGATAACATCGAGGGCGGGGTCAACGAGGCGTCCAAGGGCAGCGATATCATCATCGCAGCCAGCAAGCCGGGCCCAGGGACCATCAAGAAGGAGGCAGTCGAGGGAATGGCCAGCGACGCCATCGTGTTCGCCTGCGCCAACCCGGTACCCGAGATCTGGCCATGGGAGGCAGAGGCCGCGGGGGCCAAGGTCATCGCCACAGGTAGGAGCGATTTCCCCAATCAGGTCAACAACAGCCTGGTTTTCCCGGCAATCTTCCGTGGCGCGCTGGACGTCAGGGCAACCACCATCAGCGACGAGATGTGCATCGCGTCCGCCACTGCTCTGGCAAAGTACGCCGAGGACAAGGGGCTGACCAAGGACTATATTATCCCCAGCATGGACGAGTGGGAGATCTACCCGCTGCAGGCCACCGAGACTGGCATGAAGGCCATCCAGCAGGGGCTTGCCAGGGTCAAGATGAGCAGGGACGAGCTCTACGAGCGCGCCGAGTTCATCATAGGCAGGACCCAGAAGATAGTCAAGCTGCTAATGGAGCAGGAGCACATCAGCGCTCCCCCCAAACACCTGGCCTAAACCCCACCCCATTTTAGATAAATATTTTAACCGCCCAGCATTGATGCCTGTAGAACACTATGCCTTATTGTACAGAGTGCGGGGGGATCCTGAAATGGGACGCGAAGCTGAGGCAGTACAGCTGCCAGAGCTGCGGTTTAACATTTTCTGAGTCACAGCTGTCCAAGGCGCTGGACAAGCTGTATACCAAGGACGACGACGCTGACGAGAAAAAACGCCAGAGAAACCAGGACTATCTAGACTGGTGGACAAGCAGTAAAAAGAAGAAATAATCTTCCAATCTTTATAAAATAAATCACAAATATGTATAGTATTTATTGATTCGTTTTCTATTTTGTCTGATACGCTCAATGTTTTATACCACGCATTGCATTAATTACTTGAATAATCTTTAGGAGATAATTTATGGTATTCCCAGTTGAGACAGAAGATCGTACAATGCGTAACCTCCTTATGCTTTGTCAAGACAACGCGAGGTTGATTGTAGAGGCTTTCAGGAAGATCCTAGCAATCACCGACGCTTTGGTCAAAAAGGAGGGAAATACGGCTGGGTACACCGATGATATCCAATCGATAATGAAGGAATCAAGCGATATCAAAGCGACGCTGATAAAGGAACTCCCCGAGATAGGAGGGGTTCTGGTTAACAGGGAGGACTTTTTCAGGCTCATCAGCACCTTCGGCGACATCATGGATCACATTAACAGCGTGGGCCAGAGGCTCTACGAGATGGAGATAAGGGGCTGGGACATCCCGGAAGAATCGGCGAAACAGGTCATAGAAGTAGCCGACCTGGCGTTCGATTCACTGATAAAGCTGCGAGAGGCCATGATGAGCCTCGGGTTCAACAGCGAGAAATCCATAGGGTTCACCGACGAGATCGATGCATTGGAGAGAAAGGTGGACACCATCCACGTAAAGGTGGAGATGGATATCATCGCGAGCGACGCGCCTTTCCCCACCATCATCATGCTCAAGGACACCGTGAACCAGATGGAGGAGCTCGTGGACACCGTGAGGGAAGCGTCGGACCTCATACGCATCATCGCCCTATAGGGCTGATCACTTTTGCCGGACAAGACCATCGCCGAGCTCCTTGAGGACAACAGACTTGTGGTATGGTCCCGTGACCGGGCCAGGCTTTTATTCAACGACCGTTTCTACGGGAAGCCACTGGGGATCCCAAGACCCACGGAGGACTTTGACGCCCCCCTGCTGCTTGACCCCGTCGAGGCCCTCTATCTTCTCGAAAAAAATGAGATCAAAGTGCGTAGGCAGGGTAAAAACCTGCCCAAGAAGAGCCTGAGGAAGATATTCGAGTCAACGTT
>CAYLJH010000247.1:0-3075 GCA_964383685.1 uncultured Candidatus Bathyarchaeia archaeon
GGGGGTCTCCAGGGTTTTTCCCCGTACCGTCAGCTTCCCGATTCGTCCAAGCAGGTCTCGGTCCCTTAGCTCAAATGACATAGGGCTCAAAATGCGGTTCCTGTAATAAATATACGTCTATTATATTGAAAAAAGGGAGTTATGAGGTTTCCTGGACGAACCTAGTGTAGATGTCCTGGACCCTGATTGCCGCCGGCCCAGTTCCCTCGATTACCCCGGTCTCGTTGAGCCTGATCTTGCTCATGACGATGAGCACGCCCGCCTCCGGCACGTACTGCACCATGTTCGGGAACACGCGCTCAAGCCTCTCCTTGAGACCCGTCAAGTTGAACGGGGTATCGGTGGCCATTATCTTCGCGATCACGTTCCCAGTCAGGATCAGCCTGTGGTACTTTGTACCCTTTGCGCCCTTGACCTCGCCTAGCGCGACGCTCATGCTCTGTGAATCAAAGCCCAAGAGGTTGCCCTCGTAACTGTTGCCCTGTGAGTCCTCAACCACTACTGGTTTTCCGACTAGCTGTCCGAGTTCCTCGAAAAATTTTCTTCCTGTAACGGCCGCCACTTGTAATTACCTCTGCCCTACCACTATGATTTACTTATATAAAAATCGCTGAGGTTTTTGGTACTCAAGCCCTGAATTTCTTGAAGGTTACCGGTGAATCCTTTGATTTTCGCTGCTTCAGCTCCTGGATTATCGCCACCGCCTCCTGTGTTGTCCTGCTCCGCGCCAGCACCTTCGCGCTCCTGACCTCGATCTTGCCCCCGCAGTGGGTGCATGACTTGGTCCTGTTGGCGGTGCTGGCCATGATTATCTTCCCGCAGGTGTGGCAGTTTATTATGAGGTACATGGTCGGCTCAACAACAGTTGTATGGTCTCCGGGTGGGCCACCCAGTCTATGATGGGTTTGGAAGCTGACCCGCCCTCTATGATTTCATTAATCTGGTCAGCGGTTTCTCCGGGGGTCTGGTTTGATGTATCGATCTCAAATATCTTGGACCCCGGAAAGAGCTCAAGCGCCTCCCCTGTGATGACACCCATTATCTCGGCCTCAAGGTTCTCCCAGACTTTGTCTTTACTGTAATGACGTGCCTCTAATACACCCTTCAGGTCCCATGGTTGCTTCCTGAGCACGAGCAGGCGCGTAACCAGTGCCTCATCCACCAGCTCGTGGGCGTAATGACCATCAACAATGACAGGCGAGGAGGATTTTTCGATGATTTCTCTGATAGCAGAATCCAGTGCTTCCATGTCCACAACCTTGGTGTCACGTTCAACGTCATCCTCGATCACATAACCGTTCTCGATGGAGAACTTTGATAGCTCGATGTGCCTCGCTCCAAGTCTCTCCGATAAAATGGTTGAGACAGTTGTCTTCCCCGTGCCGGGGGTTCCTGTCACGATAAAAACGGTGGGTATTGGCATCACTCTTTCTTTGTGGCGTCCTTGATCTTGATCATGTCGCCTAGCGTCCTTGGACCCATGGGGCGGGTGAGCATCGAGCCTGCGCCCTTTGCAGCTTCCTCAAGGATTGATACCCCCAGCGCGTTCTGTATCTTGCGGACAAGGTTCATTGGAGGGTTCATGTTCTCCTTTTCCAGCTTCTTGACCACTGACTCTTTCTCGCGTATCTTCCTGGCAAAGTCCTCAACGGATAGCCCCTTCCTCTGGCGGGCCTTCTTGATCATCATGCCGTATCCCGCGACGAGCCCAAGTGACTCGGCGGCGTCAATATCGCTCCTGCGCCTTGGGCTTGGCTGCGCCGAGCGCCTTCGAGTCTGGGTCTTCCTTGCCTGAGGTCGTGACGGGTCCCATGTCTGTGATCCGAACTGGGAGCACTGGCCGCAGACTGTAAGCTTCCCGCCTTCTATGATCCTGTAGTTTGGGGGTCCGTTTATTTCTCTACCGCATACCTCGCAACGCATCGATAAACCTCACATTAATTGGGGCATCGTCTTATATAGAATCAGTGGATATGCATCCCAAATGAACAGGGATCTCGAAAAACTGAGGGCCATTGCGGACTACCAGTTCGGGTACGGCACGGGGGCCGCGCTTTTCCCCGACGAGACCGAGGTGGAGTACAGCAAGAAAACGGGCAGGCCGAGGCATGTTTTCAGCGGGGACACGCTGCTGGCCAACTACAGGCCCAACGATGCCCTGTTCACGTTGACTATCGCCGGTGCCGAGAGGGTCATCGAGGGCGTTGAGGGTTTTGACCAGTACGTGGTCGTCGTTGATGATGTCCTAGAGTTCCTGGAGCAGGGAAAGAACCTGTTCTCCAAGCATGTCAAGGAGGTCGGCGATGGCGTCAAGCCTGGTCAGGAGACAATAATCCTGGATACTGATGGAAAGGTCGCCGCCGTGGGCAAGGCCATCCTGACAAAGGACGAGATGACCAAGTTCAAAACCGGCGTAGCCGTAAAAACTAGAAGGGGAAGGAAGAGGCACAGGTAGCCTACTTGTCGAACTTGTTCCACAGACCCACTTTTCTGCGCCTGTTTCCCTTTGAGAAGTGAGCAATCCTGACAACTGAGTCGTTACTCTTCTCCAGCTCGCGCGCCTCATCGGCTAGTTTGGCCGCCTGCCTGGCTGCCTCGTGGGCGGCTACAAGCACCGGGATGGCATCATTCCTGTCCTTCAGCTTGAAGACGGCCTCCGTTGATAGCTTGGAAACTCCGCGGCTGATCTCGTAAGCAGCCATAGCCTTGCCCTGCGCGTATGGGTTCTGCAGCTCGCTTGCAGCAAGCGCCCGCTTCTTCGTGACGATGAGGCGGGGCAGCTCAGGCTTGTCGCCAGCCTTTACGCTGTCGATGACCTTGTCAAGCTCTGACTGGATGAGCCTGAATGCTCCTGTGATGGACAAAACCCTGAGAATATCCGAGTTGAAGAGCGCCATCTCGATCGGGTCGAGGTACACGCTCTTTGCGCTGATCATGGGGTCACCGTAGATTACCATGTAGCCGATCTCCTCCGGCAGCGCCTTCATGTACTTCCGGGACGGCTCGTCAGAGACGAGGATGAGGGGCTTTTTCGTCTCCTCCAGCACCATCCTCGCGGCCTTTGGCCCAGCCAGG
>CAYLJH010000248.1:0-3072 GCA_964383685.1 uncultured Candidatus Bathyarchaeia archaeon
AGGTACACGATTTTCAGCTCAAGGGCTCCAAGGCTGTCGATTGACGCCGTTGACCCCTGGACGGATACCTCAATGGGCAGGTCCTCGTCATCCTTGACAACGAGGTTGCTGAAGGACGAGCCGAACAGCTCGACATCAACGCGGACCTCCGTCGGGTCGGTCTCGACATCGTAGATCGCCTTGACCGTGCCATCGTTGTACACGGTCAGCTCCAGATATTGTGGGGTAACCTCCTGGCCATAGATCGTGCTTACTGATGTTATTAGCAGAAGAGATAGAATGAAAACGGCTACTTTTCTCACAAATAATCCTCGAATGTGGGTAGGAAAAGTAGCATAAAAACTAGTCTACGCTAGGTAAAAGCACAATAAACGGCTTCTCTTTACTGGCTATCCCCGTTGAGAAAGAGCCGCCGCAGTAACGCTCAAGCAGAAGAAGCAGGTCATCCAGTGCCCCCTGGACTTTTTCATGAGATATCTCAGGGGATGCGTCGATAAACATGGCCAGGTTAGCTGTGTCACTGGTAATCTTGGTCTCGTCGCAGTCCCTGTAGTTCCAGCGCCTTGTCAATATCCGGGAGTCATCGGAGTACACCGCCTCACCAGAGTAGGTCTCCTCCTGCTTGGACGCCCCAAGGGGAGTGAAAACCTCGCCACCCTCGCTGAACCTCAGCTGGATGGTGCCCTGAACTTGGTCTGTGTCGAAACCACCCATGGGGATGATGTACCTGACGGAGACGATGTTGTAGAGGTCAACGGCGGCGTTTATCGTTGGCAATTCGCCGGTTTTTATCGCCCTCCTGATCAGTGCCTCGGCGGACGGCCTGTAATCGCCCGGCTTTGTGCCGAAGCTCCTGTACATCTCCCGCCAGGACGCGATGTGGGGGTTCTTGGTCGGGGGCTGGTCGCCTATCTGCCCTTTAGCCTCCTGAATTGCTTCCCACTGGAGTGCCTTGAGACCGTCAATGGTGGGCTTGTTGTTGATTCCCAGCGCGGTTAGAACCCCTATGTGAACGCCGGGGTACCTCTCGATTACATCTGTTATATCAAACTTCATTCCTGTCACTCCGAGATGGCGTTGGCTTTCTTCAACGCGGTGATTCTATCGTCGTCGTACCCGAGTATGCCCCTGAAGACATCTTCGTTGTGTTGACCGATGACGGGGGCCGCGCTCTTCACGTACGCGGGTGTTTTACTGAACTTTACCGGGAAATTCACGACCTTGACAGGCCCGGCGTTCTTGTGCTCCACCGTTGTGAACATGTTCCTCGCGATGAGGTGTGGGTCCTTGACCACCTCGTCAACGTTGTACACGGGGGCAACGGGGACGCGGGCTGCTGTGAAGTATTTTATCGCCTCGTCCCTCTTCATCCCTCTGACCTTCTTCTTGATCAGATCCTCTGTTACCTCTTCGATGTTCATGTACTCGCGGAGGTCATCGATGAGTCTGGGGCTGAAGATGGGCAACCTGATGTATCCGCCGTCCAGTGTCTTGAACAGCCCGCCGAAGCCCCTGCCCAAGGGGTACTTATCCTTGATCTCATGGAGCAGCATCCCGCTGAGGTTGTAGCCCGTGATGGCCATGTTTAGCGAGGTCATTACATCGAGCTGGGCCACATCGATAACCTGGCCCTCCTCCACCCTGTCCCTGTGCCTGATCGCGGCGATGATGCTCATTGCAGCGTACAATCCCGGAGCCAGATCACCCACAGCCTGCGCCATCTCTATGGGAGGACCGTTGACATCAACCTCATCACCCGTGAGCCTGCTGTGGCCGCTCATAGCCTCGGCTATTGGCGCGAAGCTTGGACGGGCAGTGTAGGGCCCGGTCTGGCCGAAGCCGCTCAACGCGGCATAGATGATTTTGGAGTTCAGCTCCTTGAGGACATCATAACCCAGCCCGAGGCGTTCCATGGTTCCCGGTCGGAAGTTCTGGACGACGATATCAGCGGTTGGAACAAGCTCCTTGAAGACGGCGAGACCCTCCTCAGTCTTCAGGTTCAGGGTCAGACCCTTTTTATTGAGGTTGAGTTGGTGGAACGTGTAGCTGCTGCCCCCCACCAGGTACGCATCAGCCATCCTGTCCACGCTGCCCCACGGCGGCTCGATGCGTATAACCTCCGCGCCCATGTCCGCCAGCATCATGGTGCAGTAGGGGCCGAACCAGAACTGGGTCAGGTCAAGTACACGTATGTCTTCAAGAATTCTCATGTGTTTCACCCCAAGAGATTGGGGGAGAATCTAAAACCGTTACTGCCTGATCCTGACTTTCACGGTGTTGAACATCGGCCCCCCTCCAATCAGCTGGGGTGTTCCATGGGACAGGCTGTTCTGGTAGTTGCTCTCAATGTCAATTAGCTCCCTCGGGCACCAGATTACGCCCCTCGAAACCTGTTTCGTCGGCTCAAGGCCCACAACGAGCTTGCCCAGATTGTTGTAAAGGGTGGCCTTTTCGTTGCAGTCAAGCCCCATTTCATCGACATCGTCAGGGTTTATCCAGGCTATGCACGGGATATCACCGTAGACATCAGTGAACTGGGTGTGGGTATAACTCGGGACCGCGCTGTTTAGCATGATGAACTCCCCCTTCTCGACGGGTATCTCCATCTGTAAAGGTATCGGGGAAATTCCCTCGGGCGCGCTTGTTGACGCAAACTCGATTTTACCTGTTCCAGTAGGGTACTCATCCATGGGTCTATGTCGGAGCTGAAGCCCCTTACCTTCCAACAGGTCGCTGAACGACCCGTCGATGAAGGCGTCCTTGAACCCCTCGGACATCTCCTCCCATGGGTCCGCGTAGACCCAGGGCTCCTTGACATCAAGTTTCTCGGCCATCGCCTTCATGAGCATGTGCTCGTCGATGCTCTCAGCTATGGGCCAGATGGCCTTCCTCCCCATTCGTACGTACGGGTGGCTGTCCGAAGTGTAGATGTCGTCCTTCTCTAGGTAGGTGGTTGCCGGTAAAGTGACATCGGCGAGGTTCGTGGTCTCGGTGATATGGGTGTCATGAACCACGAGGAAGAGATCGGGTCGCTGGAAGCCGTGGATAACATTGTTGCTATCAGGCAGAGTC
>CAYLJH010000249.1:0-3047 GCA_964383685.1 uncultured Candidatus Bathyarchaeia archaeon
GGAAATCATCGCCGATACCCTGGGTTAACGATGCCACCTGGTAACACCAAACAATAATTATTGCGATATAACCGGAAACAGGTACATCTTTTTTTGCCTTATGTCAGGTTACTTGACACAAGCCAAAATTTTTTTCCAGAATTTACGGCCCACTGTTATCAAGCCAGCCCAACAAAAATTTTTTTTTGCGTTTGTACCAGTGGCAGGAACTGGATTTTTTTTCGCGATATATGCGATAACCACTCACAAGGGGCTACAAACCACTGAAAAAAACCCAGAATAACAGGCTGTAGGTACCCTACTTGGGCAGCTCCCAGCGGCTGTTCCTTCCGTCCCGTATCCAGTTGCCGCCGATGGTCCTCATGGACTCGTTGATGGGACCCCACTGGTCCCCCAGGAACTTTTTCGGGCTCACCGAGACCACCTCGTCGCCCTCCTCTATATCAAGCAGGTCCACATCGATGCCGGCTGCCTGAAGCCTGGACCTGATATCAGTTGGCTGGTCACCCGCTGGCGGCCAGTCCTCCCTCTGCTCGTGGATGACCTGGGTGGCATCGGCCTTCCCCACCGATATCACTATACCTATCTTGCTGCCGCAGTCCGGGCACGTAACCCAGGTGATCTTGTCCTTGTTGGCCGCCATATCAATCACAGTATTTTCCTAGTGGATTAAAAGAGGTGTGGTTAGACTTAAAACCGATAGCCCATTCTAGGAGCCCATTCAAAGGGGAGATTCAAGTGCAGACAATTAAAGACATATTCAGCTTCATGAAGGGCAACGTCCTGGTCATGACCATTTGTGAGTGCGTGTGGCGCGCCACCGTGGACATCATCTGGCCCTTCCTTCCATTTTACGTCATGGAGCTAGGCGGCAGCTACGAGACCATCGGCATCATCATGGCGGTGGGGAACGCAGCGAGCCTCATCCTGTACCCCGTGGGCGGGTTCATCGCCGATTACCAGGGCAGGATAAAGCTCATCTCGACCATGACCTTCGTCTACGGCATCGGGTTCCTCATCAACGGGTTCACCAATACCTGGCAGTGGCTCGCCGTGGGCATGTTCATACAGAGCCTGGTCACGTTCTACTTCCCTGCAAGGCAGGCGCTCATCGCCGACTCCATCCCTCCCGTCAAGAGGGGAATCGGGTTCGCCACCACCGTTGCAATACCTAGCGCATTCGGTATGGCCGCCCCGGTTATTGGCAGCTACGTCATCGGCAGGTACGGCATGGTCCCCGCCATGAAGGGCCTGTACATCATGAGCTTCTTCGTGGCCTCCGGGATAGCCCTGTTCAGGTTCAAGTTCCTCAAGGAGACGGTGTCAAACCCCAAGACCATCGACCTCAGCATCTCAAAGTTCCCTGCCCTCGTGGTCAGGTCTTACAAGAGCGTGTTCGGCGTGTTGAAGGACGTACCCAGAAGGCTCTACACCCTGTCATTCCTAGTCTCGTTCTCCGTGCTATTCGGCTCCATGACCAGCAGCTTCTGGATAATACGTGCCCATGAGATCATCGGGCTCAGTCTCCCCCAGTGGGCAAACGTCATCCTAATCTCTGGAGCGGTCAGCGTTGTCCTAGGAATTCCTGCCGGCATCATTGTTGACAGGTTCAACAAGAAGAACATCGCAGGGATATGCATGATCATCGGGGGCATACAGGTGTACGGCTTCCTATTGTGTAAAACCTACACCCACGTCGTCATCCTGGCGGTCTTTACCACCCTAACAAACAGCCTCATGAACCCCAGCTTCCAGAGCCTCTTCGCCAACATGACCCCCAAGGCCAAGAGAGGAAGGATACTGGCGTCAATCGGAGGCGGAGGAGTATGGATAATGCGAGGTGCCTATGGCAGCGGGATACTGGGAAAGTCACTCCAGACCGTTGGGATGCTTCTAAGCGGGTACCTTTACAAATACAACAACGCGCTGCCCTGGCAGATCATGTCCGTGGCGCTATTCGTGCTCGGGATACTGTTCCTCCTCCTCGTGGAGGAGCCAAAGGTCGCAGAGCTCTGATTTTCACGGAAAAACCCCTTCTTTACGCATGTATTTTCACTACATTACCCTAGGTAAACGAGGAGAATATGTCCCCAAAAAAGAGGTATTAGCGACATTTGGCGCAAAACGTTATAACCATTATTTACCATGATTAAATCGGTGTTCCTATGGCCAAAACGATGACCCAGTTTAAGTGCCCGTACTGTGAACGGAAATCGGCGAGCCCAGGCGGCGTACGTTTCCACGTGAAGCTTACCCATCCCGAGAAACTTGAGGAGTTTAACTCAACACACTATGGCGCGATGGAAGACATGTTCAAACAGTCTTTCGATAAATAGAGGGAATCCATCCTCTTTTTTGTACATCAAACCTAGATGTCGATGCCATTGGCCTTGGCGAAGGCTATTATCTCGGTTGATGGTACCTGCCGTGCTATCGCCAGCCTCTTGGACTCGTCGTCGGAAGACGCCTCCGTTGTCAGGGTGTTGGATTGCATACCGAATACCCTGCCATCTAACAGGAAGCCTGGGCAGCCGCTGGAGCCGCTGTACATCAGTTGGTCCGTCTCGTACCAGTTCATCTCGCTATCGTGTAACGTGTCCGACAGGTATGCGGAGACGTAAGCCCCCTGAAACCTCTCGTTTAACGTAAAGTTGAGCCCGTCATTGGGAAAGGACACCGTTGATAAAGGGAAGCCCAGGAAACCGCACGAGGTACCTATGGGGACTATATCTTTTACCAGCGGGACATGCTGCATATCCACAAAATCCTGTATCCTGAGGAACGCCAAATCCCTTGCGTCGTCAACCGCTATGACGTCCGCGAACCTCATGTTCTCACCTATATCGGGGGTCCTGATGACCTCGAAGGTCTCGTGGATGGGCTCGTTAAAGTCCCCGTTGATATGGAGACCATGCGCCACGGTTGCTATTACACCCGGGGCTATGGTGAAGCCCGAGCTGCATCCTGCTGTCTGCGTGCCCCCTATCTCGCTATGGCAGAGGACGCCGTATATGGACTCCCGGACTTTGACGCAGGTCTCGTGGAAC
>CAYLJH010000250.1:0-3037 GCA_964383685.1 uncultured Candidatus Bathyarchaeia archaeon
CGACCGCCAATCAGGGCCATGCTTTCAGGGGTGGCACTAGTGCTCATATCAGTGGTGGCCTGGAGGAGTTTATCCGTCTTGGCCATCAGCTATTACAACCCGGTAATCCCTGACCACCTGCGGGCAGGACAGCACTTTGCAGTGCTGGGTGTGGACGCCCCGCTCAAGATACCGATCCACCTAATCAGGAACCCAGGCAGCATCATCAGGGCCATGACTTTCGAGTGGTACAACAAGGTGGTCTACATCATGGGGCTGCTCGCACCTGGGATATTCCTCGTTTTCCAGAGCCCCCTGTACCTGATACCCACTATACCGTGGTTCGTCATCTCCCTCCTCAGCAACTACCCTCCATACTACCGCATCGGGTTCCAGTACAGCGCCTATGTCATTCCATTCATATACGCAAGCATGATCTCCGGGTTCGGGCGGGTCAGCCAGCAATCAACCGGGCAAGATTTGCGGAGGAACATGAGGATACTCGCGGTTGCCCTCATCGCCTCAAGCCTCGCGTTGAGCCCGTTGAGCCCACTGACCAGGGGCTTCTACATGAGTCCGGCTTACCAGAAGCCCGATCAAACCGAGAGGACAGGCATCATACATGGCATGGTCTCCATGATACCCGCTGAATCAACCGTCTTGACACAGGACAACCTGTTCCCCCACCTCTCAAACAGGGAGCATGCGTACGTCATGGTGCCATCAACGTTCAAGGATGTGGCCACGTGGAAGAACGCCATCGGCTGGATCACGTCACTGGAAACAGAGTACGTTCTCATCGACATGGAGACTGACCCCCATGACACCGCCAAGTACCTGCTGGACATCGTCAAGAGGGGCGATTACGGGCTGGTATCGTTCCACGACAACGCGTACCTGTACAAGCGGGACTATAGGACCACTCCGGTGAGCTACGAGCCCATCAACATCACGTACACCAGCATCGAACTCATACCCCAGAACATGAAGACCATAACGGACACGACGGGGAGCAACGGAAGGGTGCTGACGTACCTGAACACCTCAATAAAGTCAAGGACCCTCTGGTACGGCCCGTACCAGATACTGCCGACAGGGGAGTACATGGCAAGCTTCCGCGTGAAGACCACGGACCCAAGGGCGGGTGGCTACATAACCGTGGACGCCTACGCCAACAGGACGGTGCTTGAGAGCAGGACGTTCATCGAGTCAACCCTCAGAAAGGGTGAGTGGACCGAGGTTGAGCTGCACTTTTCCCTCCCCGAGGTGGCCTATGACCTTGAGTTGAGGGGCTTTTTGATCTCGGATAACACGACAATCGTGCTTGACCGGATAACTCTCACCCAGGAGCCGGAAGCCTAAACGTTTAAAAGGTCTGCATAGATGCTAACGTGTACAAATAGGTGCTTCAATTTGGGAAAAGTACGAACAGAAATGATTAAGAGATTAAGCCTCGCGCTGATCGAAAAATACGAGTACAGCTTCAAGCCCGAGTTTGAGCACAACAAGCAGTTCCTCAGGGAGATCGGGCTCGAAGTGAGCAAGAAACTCAGGAACAAGATCGCCGGGTATATCACGACCGTCGTAAAGTCTGATATGGCGGCGGCTGCACAGGAGCAGGCAGCAGAGGCGCTCCAAGAGCTACAGTAGCTCCAATTACATTTTAATTAATTTAATTTCTACAACTTTCTAATTCAGCAGATTACGTATCTAGTAAATAGAAATGATCTGAGATCTCAGCGTCTAATCAGATTTTCAGGTACCTGTCGATCTGGTGGTCGCTGAACCCGATCTCCCTGAGCTTTTCGGGGATCATGTCCTTGTCCACCCCGGACTCCGTGAGCATGTGTACGAGCTCGATAACTGATTCCCTGGGCTCCCAAGGGTAAATGATCCACTTGCTGACTTCCTCGCCGTAGTAATCAGGCTTGAACTTGCTCCAGGGCTTGTGGTGGAGTGTTGCGAGTCTTACCTCCAGTGCCCCCTTGTCCTCGACGTACTTCTTGACCGCTATCAGGCTGTTGCCCGAGTCGCTGACATCATCGACGACCAGGACTTTCAGTCCCTCGACCTGGGCGTTCAACGGGAAAAGCACCTCTGGTTTGTCCCTCCGCGTGTTCAGGCCCGTGTAGTATATGATCTGGAGGCTCGCCAGTTTCCTGATGTTCAACTGGTCGCTCATGATCCTTGCGGGGTCGAACCCTCCCCTGCTGATGGCTATCAAAAGGTCGGGCTTGTACCCGGAGTCCATGACCAGATCTGACACTTTCTCGCTCAACACCTGCACTTCTTCCCATGATAGGAACAGGAACTCTAGATCAGACACAGCCAGTACTCCTTGAATCTGTTTACTCTCTTGAGACCTGCTTTAAATAAAGCGGTTGCGGTCTTGAGGTATTATGGGTAACGATAACCTCGGCCAGTGGATCAGGGAACTCATCGAGGAGTTCATCGCCGGCCCGGAAAACACCATGGGCAAGTGGGACGACGAGCCGGCATGGGCAGCCCCCCTTGTTGGCTTCAGCAGCGGGGCGGACAAGCTCTACGATTTCTACAAGAAGGACATCGGCGAGTTCTACGTCATGCCAGACGAGTTCATGGAGGACGCCCACGGCAAGGAGTACAACAGAGAGGACTTGACCGTGGTCAGCTGGATCCTCCCGCAGACCGACGCCACCAAGGCTGATCACAGGAAGGAGAAATACTTCCCCAGCGAGAGGTGGGCAAGGTCGAGGATCATGGGTGAGCAGATCAACGTCAAGCTGAGGAAACACATAGTCGCGAAGCTCAAGGAGAAGGGGTACGAGGCCGTCGGGCCCATGATAAGCCCACTCTGGAAGGGGGCCACGTCAGTAAGGTACAGCTACGCCTCGACGTGGTCAGAGAGACACGCGGCCTATGCAGCTGGGCTCGGCACGTTCGGCCTCAGCGATGCGCTGATCACGCCCAAGGGAAAGGCAATGAGGACCGGAAGCGTCATCGTTGACGCGGTCATAGAGCCCACCCCAAGGACTGCTACACACCACAACGAGTACTGCCTGTTCCTGATGGACGGCTC
>CAYLJH010000251.1:0-3036 GCA_964383685.1 uncultured Candidatus Bathyarchaeia archaeon
AATCACCATGCTCAAACGCCTTGCAGCCGTCATTATACCCCTCGACGGGGAGCCAGTCTTCGGGGTTCACGCCAACGAGAGAGTCACAGCAGAGAAGACAACGTGGATCAAGGATCTTAGGGTCTACGAGGGCGGTGAATGGGAGCCTCTGAAACCCATTGACTTTGTTGCAAGTACCCTCAAGGAGATGGGGTTCCGGGAACCAAAGATCGGAGTTGAGACGCTGGATATCCCGGGTGTATGCATTGATTATCTGAGGAAGCTGCTCCCCGAGGCTAGGTTCACTGACTGTCAACCCATTTTTGACAAGATGAGAGCAATCAAGAGCCCGGAAGAACTTAGACATATGAGCCGGATCAATATGGCGACTGCTAAAGCCATCACCGTTGCCTTTGAGATGGCCAAGCCAGGGGACACTGAGAAGGATATCGCCAAGAACATGATCACCCTTGCCCTCAGCTACGGAGCCGACACCGTGGCCTTCATGACAATGGGGGCCGGTCCTAACATCTGGGAGACCCACCATATACCAGGCGAGTACAAGATCAAGAAAGGGAGGCTCGTCCATGTCGACTTTGGGTGTGTCTTCGACGGGTATCTCAGCGATATCTCAAGGATGGCGGTGGTTGTACAAGCGGATGAGGTGCAGCTTGAGGCCTACAAGTTTGTGGTTGATGTGGAACGTGCCGTTGGGGACGTGCTCAGGCCAGGGGTCCGGGTTTTGGATGTCCATAATGAGGTTAAAGAGTTCTACGAGTCCCGTGGACATAGCTATAATCGGGCGTTTATCGGTCATGGGTTGGGGATTGGGTGTCATGAGTATCCGTTCCTTGGGCCCAGTCACGGTGACTGGGTTCTTGAGGAGGGTATGTTCTTTCAGGTAGAGCCCAGTGTTGTGAATCGACACGCTAGGGTGCACACAGAGGATAGCTTTGTTATCTCGGAGAATGGATGCAGGAATGTCAGCGAGTATAGGGATGTGACTGAGTTACAGGTCATACGATAAACTGGGTGTTAGGTTCGTTTTCGGAACGCGTAGGGAGTGTGTTGAGTGTTTATTCGGATTTTAGCGTTCGTTAGTTTGATTAACGGAATCCAGCGAACTGTCGGTTCGGGTCTGACTTGGCTCAATCTTTGAGAGTGTCGCTAATTACTCGGATTACCTCGATTCCTCCGCATTCCCAAGCGAATGTGTGAAGGTCAAATAGTGCTTGTAAGAATGTTCCTCATTCTTTATGCCTCGAAATGTTGGAGAGAGCGTTTATAATTGAACGGTGATCTTCCAATTTGATCCCTCGGTTCGAGAAACATCAATGACCGTGTATCCTTTTCGTTCAAGGGCAGGAGGAATATCCCTGACCGATGGAGGGTTATCCAAGAGTACCTCAAGTTTGGCTCCGGAAGGGATTTCGGTCAAAGCGTTTAGCGCGAACAGTTGCGGGTAAGGGCACGCTAGACCTGTGACATCTATAGAGAAGTTTCCGTTCTCGGTTTTTTGGATCATGTTCCTATTCTTTAAGCCTGACATCTTTTTTTCTCCTCAATTAATTTCAAGACAAGCGGCGAGTTCATCGACGCCATGTTTTTCGCAATAATCCTTGAAAGACTGACCCGGGTCTTTTTTACTCAAGTAGTTGCCCAGGAGAGACGATAACCTATACTTGATCTCACCGGGATCAACGTTCTCCATAACTACTCTACCAAAGGAGGGAACCGCCCCGAGGCTACCGCCGAGGATTATATCGTATACCTGTTTGATCTCGTCATTTTCCCTCAGCTGTCTACCCCTGAGGCCGATCTCTGCTGTATTAGAGGGGCAGCAGTTGTTTTGGCAGCCGCTTACATGAATCTTGAGGCTTGTTTCATTCAGAGCATCCCAGCTGTGATTTTGCGTGATATACTCCAGTATTTTTTTTAGCATCTCTTTTGAGTGCGGCTCTTGGCTTTTTCCACAGAAATCAGATGAACAGGCGATGCTCGTCCATATCAGTCGAGGTCCGTCAAGGGTGAAGTGGGCCTTCAGGTGCCCAAGAAGTCCTTCAACATCACTGACGTTGGGGATGATGATGTTCTGTGTGGGCGTTAGTCTTAGCTCACCGGACCCAAACTCGTTGGACAGCTCCCCGATTCTCCTCATCTGCACGCTGGTCAATCTACCATCTATGAGGGGGATATTGACCCAACGCAAGCCATCCTGTTCCTGATTTTGGGTACCGCTGTGGTCACCGTTTCCAAAGATAGGGCCATCATATGACTCAAACTTGAAGCCGATTTTTTCCTCGATCATGCCGACGAATTTTTCCAACCCCCAGCTCTCGATCAAGAACTTTAGCCGTGCCTTTGCCTTGCTCTCTCGATTTCCATAATCTCTATGGATCTCCGCCGCCGCCACGGCCACATCAAACGCTTTGTCCCGCGGGATGAATAGCCCGGACTGTTTAGCCATCCTGGGCCCGGGTAACGTTGCCCCCGTACTGCCACCGATTAGCAGGGTGTATCCAGTTTCTCCGCCCTTTGTAACCGCGACAAAAGCGAGATCGTTTATCCACGCCCTCGTACAATCAACCCCACAGCCCGAGATGGAGAACTTCAGCTTCTTTGGCATATCCAGAAAATCCGTGTTCCCCACAAAGAAATCCGTCAATCTCCTCAAGAGGGCTGAGCCGTTATGGGTCTCATCCTTTACGAGACCTGACACGGGGCAGAACACGATGTTTCGAACATCGCCAAACCTTGCGCCGCCGAAGCCCTGGCCACACATATCGGTTGTGAACCCGATGCGCTCCAGTTCCCCGAATATTACCGGCGCGTCCTCAGAGTCTATCCAGTGGAGTTGGATGCTCTGTCTGCTCGTAATCTCTCCCTTTCCCTTACCGTAGTTTTGGGATAGTTCTGCCACCTGTATCAGCTGGTCACCCGTGATCATGCCTCCTGGCACTTTCACCCTCAAAAAGTGAGGTGACCCAGTAACGTTGTATGGATTACTATCACGCCCAATCGAGTATCTTCCTATGAATCTCTCAAAGTTTTGCCGTG
>CAYLJH010000252.1:0-3018 GCA_964383685.1 uncultured Candidatus Bathyarchaeia archaeon
ATTTCAGCATGAGCTTCATGCTAACATCCATTGAGGAAGACGCATCCGGTACGCCTTACTACAACAATTACTTCACAAGAGACGCACCAGGCGCAGAGTATGTCCTAAACGGTGAGACCATGGAGCCGACTCTAACAGACCTCGTCCAACCCGACAGGGAAAGAGGAGGGACCTGGGCAGAGACAGCCCCAGGTGTACTTGTTTACACTTTCGCAAACGCGGTTCCATCAAACTATGACGGATCCGCAACCCATGTGTTCGCGGCGTACGGGTACCAATCATCGAGAGACGAGATCATAAACGTGGCTTACGCCTTCGTTCCAGATGGTGGAACCCCCGATGTATGGGAGGTCTCCCAGACTGAGACATGTAACAGGTGTCACGACCCCCTTGCTCTGCACGGTGGGACAAGACAAGAGTACCAACTATGCCTGGCATGTCACACGCCGGAAGCCATCGACCCAGAGTCAGGGGAATCTGTAGACATGAAGATCATGATACACAAGATCCACATGGGAGAGAACCTACCAAGCGTAGAGGCAGGGGAGGACTACTACATCGTGGGTTACAGACAAAGTGTTCATGATTATTCAGAGGTTGTCTTCCCGACCGATGTCCGCAACTGTGACCTTTGCCACAGCGGACCTGACGGAGACAGCTGGAAGGAGAACCCGAGCAGGGATGCCTGTGGCTCATGTCACGACGACGTGGACTTTGCGGCAGGCGAGGGCCACTTTGCTCAGACGAATGACGATCACTGCGGCGGATGTCACTCATCAGAGATGGTAAGTGAGTTTGACAACTCAGTGCCTGGGGCACACGTAATCCCAGACTATTCGAGCCAGCTGCCAGGGACTAACATTGACATCGTTTCAG
The DNA here is from genome assembly GCA_964383685.1 of uncultured Candidatus Bathyarchaeia archaeon. Taxonomy (GTDB): domain Archaea; phylum Thermoproteota; class Bathyarchaeia; order TCS64; family TCS64; genus RBG-16-57-9. The sequence continues at coordinate 877 of CAYLJH010000252.1, forward strand.
TTGCGGATTCTGGTCCAGGTGAAAACCCGACCATTACCTTTACTGTGAAAAACGATGCAGATGTTCAGATACCGCTTGCTGACTTGAACAGGATTTACTTCATCGTCGCTGGTCCAAACACGGACTATGCAACATACTGGAGAGAGAATGCTCTGGCTGGTTCAGTTGACAACGGAGATGGGACCTATAGTTATACTACTGCAGATCCAATCCCCGCTGATGCAACTGGATCCTGGTCAATCGGTGTCGAGGGCAGGACGGAAATAACTATAGACGACGGAACTGCTGAAGGTGATGTTATACGCGACCTTACCGCGAACGAGGTCTATGCGGTTGCTGTGACTGACGCGGTTGCGGTTCCAAGGAGAACCGTTGTCTCTCAGGAGAACTGTGAGGCGTGCCACGAGAACCTGTCTCTACACGGTGGAAACCGTAAGAGCGTGGAGTACTGTGTAACATGCCACGTTCCTGGCGAGACGGACGAAGCGGTTCGGCCGGCTGAGGCCATGCCACCGACAACTGTTGATCTGAAGGTGATGATCCACAGGATCCATCTTGGCGACGAAGGCGATGGTCCATACGTTATCTATGGATACCGAGGGAGTGTACACGATTTCGGTAATGTTGAGTATCCAGCGGATATAGGTAACTGTGCCAAGTGTCACGTGGACGAATCCTACTTGCCGCCTCTTGACGACGGTGTTCTCGGAACAACTGTTGAGGAATCAGGTGAAGTTGTGAGCTACACGCCGCCTATGCAGTCTGCGTGTCTCTCATGCCATCCATCACCTGAATCAAAGGCACACACTGAGACTATGACTTCCAGCGGAGTCGAGGCTTGTGTGGTTTGCCACGGTGATGGGAGAGATTTCGCGCCGGGCGAAACTTCCACGGTTTGGGCAGAAATACAGCTAGTAACCTAACATCCTCTTTATCCTTTTTTTTATTTTTTAGAACATTGAGTCGTAGGTATAATTGCGTAATGTTTTTGTTGAAGCGAAACCTCCCATTGTTCCATTCCTTTGAACCTGTTCACACCTTACCGCAAGTGGTGAGATCGCCATCCCTTTACCATTCAGATATTTTCCGCTCATCTTACCAAATACAAACGCGTGAGACGCATCTCAGGGTATGAATCGATATATCTATATTCTATGAGATTCCTGACGATGGGATTCAAGATGGTTTATGACTTTGACACCGAGATCGACAGGATGCCCACTAGCTCATACAAGTGGAGCTGGATGAAGAAAATCACAGGGCTAGAGGACCTGTTCCCCCTCTGGGTGGCTGATATGGACTTTGCGTGCCCACCGGAGGTCGTTGATGCCCTCAAGGAGAGGGTGGCGCACCCCATTTACGGGTACACGGGGCCAACCGACGGGTACCACGACGGGCTCATCAAGTGGATGGAGAAGCGCCACGACTGGAAGGGCGTTGATAAGGAGTGGATCACATACACACCCGGGGTAGTCTCCGGGTTCAGCCTCGCTATACAGGCATACTCGCAGCCAGGTGACAAGGTCGTAATCCAGCCCCCGGTCTACTACCCGTTCAGGAACCAGATCCTGGCCAACGGCAGGCAGGTCGTAGACAACCCCCTCAAGATCGTCGATGGCAGGTACAAGATGGACTTCGAGGACCTTGAGGCAAAGATCGATGACAAGACAAGGATGATCATCCTGTGCAGCCCCCACAACCCCATCGGAAGGGTGTGGGAAAGGGAGGAGCTGAAGAGGCTCGTCGAGATATGCATCGAGAAGGACATCATCATAATCTCTGACGAGATCCACAACGACCTCATCCTGGGAGACATCAAGCACACCCCAACAGCCACCATATCAAAGGAGGCGATGGACAGGACGGTTACCCTGGTAGCGGTCAGCAAGACATTCAACCTGGCGGGCATGTCAACGGCAAACTGCATCATTCCAAACAAGAAGCTGAGAGTTATGTTCCAGGCAGCCGCCGCAAAGAGCGCACTGCACAACAATCTCATCGGTATTATCGCCCAGGACGCCGCGTACAACCACGGCGAGCCTTGGCTTGAGGAGGCGCTTGAGTACATGAGGGGGAACCTGAAGTACTTCGAGGAGTTCCTTGCGGAGAAGATCCCTGGGCTAGTGGTTTACCCCCTTGAGG
>CAYLJH010000253.1:0-887 GCA_964383685.1 uncultured Candidatus Bathyarchaeia archaeon
CCTCGTGGCACCCGATATGATCGTGGCTTACCACGGTTTCATAGCGGCGGTGCTGTGCGGGACCGCCGTCTCCTCCTGATGGAACGTGGCAAAACCACTCGCAAATCCTTTTTAACCGAAATTCCCAGTTCAAGGTGATGACTGCAAACGCTTCTTACATGGACTTCATACCGGTCTTTGAAATCCTCAACGAAGCCATCGTCATCTTTGACAGCGAGACAATCCTCTGGACAAACGAGGCATACCTCACCATGATGGGGTACGCCCCCGACGAAATAATCGGGAAGCCCGCTCTGGGGAGGGTTCACCCCGACGAGGTCCAGGAAGCGATACGAAACATCTCCGAGTACACAAGCACAGGCGAACGCTCAAGCGGAACCTGGAGGATTCGGAAAAAGGACGGCTCCTACATGACAATAGTATCCCACACATCCGTGCTGCCCGGCCTCGAAAAAACTGTCACCGTTTCCATAGTGAGACCCGTCGACCATGCTCAAAGCGATATAGTCTCCAAGATCACCGAGGCTGGCCTCCAACACGAGATCCAGTCATCGTTAACAGTGATCGTTGGCTACCTTGACCTCCTGAAGGTCCACGAAAACATCACAATGAGCCCCGATCTGGAGAGATGGTTCAGTAACATCGATAAACACATCCAGAAAATCGATGACTATCTCCAGAAAATCACATAGGCACAAGAAAGGTCATCGTACCTGGACCCAACCCCATTTTATACCCGGATAGACACCATCTCCTACCATGGCTCAAAGGGACACTAGGTGGATAACAGCAGCTCTAGCGTTATCTACCGCATCAACAGGGCCCCAGATAGTGGCCCTAAGCCTACTCATGCCCGAGATAACCGCGGCCCTCAACGCAACGGTACC
>CAYLJH010000253.1:897-2677 GCA_964383685.1 uncultured Candidatus Bathyarchaeia archaeon
TGGGCGCCATAACCGTCCGGTACCCGCCCAAGCGGCTCCTTGTCACGGGAATCACCGCACTCCTAGCCGGCATCATAGGGACATCGCTCAGCACTAGTTTCACGCAGATGACTCTTTTCTTCGTCCTCTACGGCGTGGGGACGAGCCTGACCCTGCCCATCGTCAGTATCCTATTGACTCTGTACCCCCAGGAGCAGAGGACGTCAGCCCTGGGCAGGATCTACTCGGGCAGGAGCCTCACAAGCATACTTGCAACCCCAATCATCGGCAGTATCGCGGCCCTCTACGGGTGGAGGGCGGGGTACATCGGGTTCGGGGCGCCCCTTATCTTGATAGCCGTCATCATGGTGACCGCCAAGATACCGGAACAGCCGACTAGCCAGGTAGACGTCAACCTCATGAGCGGGTTCAGGAAGGTGGCAGCCAACCGTAGCGCACTGGCATGCATCGCAGGGGCCGCCCTGAGCCTGGCCTTCTTCAACAGCCTCATGGTGTTCAACGGCACCTACATGAGGAACAACCTGGGGCTAAGCCTTGAGACCGCCAGCCTAGCCATGTCCGTGACCTTCATCGCCGTCGCGGTAGGCCAGGTGCTCAGCGGAGCATTCGCCGACAGAATCGGCATCAAGGCCACAACCTGGCTCTCCACGCTCATAGGAGGCATCAGTCTCCTCCTCTACTTCAGCATCAGGCTACCGGTGCCCGTCGCCATACTCGCGTCAGCCATCGGCACAGGCATGGCGGGCACAACCATGACCACTATGGCGACCCTGGCCCTGGAGCAGGTGCCGGACAGCCGGGGCACCATGATGAGCCTCAACTCAGCCGCCATGAACGTGGGGGGTATGCTCAGCACCGTCATCGGTGGCCTCGCCATCGATAGCCTGGGCTTCAGCGGATATGGTCTGATAATGGCCGCCATAAGCCTGGCTGCGGCCATCACGTTCTTCGCGTGGACACGGGAGCCCTGAGGTAGACCGATTTCATTAGCGGAATACCATTTGATACAGCCGTAACCTCTTCTGTTCTACCCTCATATCCCTCTGTGATGCGTCAATTACATTTAAAAGGAAGAATCTGGCTACAGGGGTTGTTTAAACCACCTTTCCCTAGGTGCGATCCTTGAAAAAAACTGAACTAAGTAACGAGATGCTCTCTATCCTATTCGAGAAAGCACCTGATGTCATATTTCTTTACGACCAGAACGGAAACTTTATCGACGGAAACAAGGAAGCCGAAAAGCTGACGGGTTACAAGAGAGATGAACTAAGGGGTAGAAGCTTCCTCACCATCGACTTGCTGGTTCCCGAGGACATCCCCAGAGCCGCCAAGAACCTACGACGAAGCCTCAAAAACGAGAGAACGGGACCAGCCGAGTACAAGATAAATAGGAAAGACGGTACGACGGCTCACATTGAAATTAGAACATACCCCTTCACCCTTGACGGTCAAAAAATAGTGATGGGCATCGCAAGAGACATCTCGATGCGAAAAAAAGTTGAACAGAAACTTGAAAAAACCCAGAAGGATTACAAAAAACTCATCGACAAAGCCTCCGACTCCGTAGTTGTTACTCGTAAAGGAAAGGTCCTGTACGCAAACGATGCCATAGCCCAGCTTGTTGGGTTTGATCTTGCAGAGGAAGTAATCGGATTACATCTCAATTCTTTCTATCATCCTAATTACGATAATCAAGTAAACGAGTATACACAAGCACGTCGAAGAGGCGAGTATGCTCCATCACGATATCAAATGAAAATAGTGAATCGGGCTGGAGAAT
>CAYLJH010000253.1:2687-2980 GCA_964383685.1 uncultured Candidatus Bathyarchaeia archaeon
AATCCATTGACGTAGATGTCCAAATTACATTAGTAGAATGGGAAGGAGACATTGCTGCATTAACAATACTCAGGGACATTACTGTCCAAAAACAAGCCGAAAACGAGCTCATGAAGAGCGAAGAGAAGTACAGGAGCTTCATGGAGGCCTCCCGGGACGCCGTCACGGTTAACTCTGATCGCAAATTCCTATATGCAAACCCGCGATTTATTGAATTGATTGGTTACTCCGAGCAAGAACTCATTAATTTATCAATTTTTGATGTTATCGCACCCGAACACGTCGACTTAGTA
>CAYLJH010000254.1:0-2971 GCA_964383685.1 uncultured Candidatus Bathyarchaeia archaeon
CCAAAATGATGACTTAGGCTTGGTCTGTACCCCGACATCTGTTTGGTCTATTGGCATAAAAACGTGGTTTATTCAATACAAGAAAGTAGTCAAATCAAAACAATAAAGCAACATCACATATGAATATCAAGAGGGCAAAAGATGTATTTTTTCCCATATAACCGGCTACTGGTTATAACAAAAAATTGGTAACCTTCTGAAAGGATCATTCCCCGGGGTACACGATATCCCGGAAAGCCTGATCCACAATCAAAAACATAGAAGGGACAGGGGTACCCCCTGAAAACTCCTAAAACGGGTCAATTACAGGAAAGGGCTCGTAGAAGGACCCAGTTCCAGGTTTGATCTATACCAATCATCGGGCCAATCGACACCAAGGAGCGGGTCAATCAACAGCAAACATCACACAAAAACATAGGGGGTTGAGGGAGGTACGTCTTCAAAGAAATATTCATGCCCTGTTTCGCCTAAGAATCCCTAAAACAGCCCCATTACGGTCTCAATCTATGCAGAAACGCTATCTATTCTACACAGAAAATGTGCGTTTTTCACCGAGTGATCCAGTCAATCGAAGAACAGGCTGATGAAGGATCTCGGTATTATGGAGAATAGTTTTTTTTAAACAAAGCAGAAAACCTACAACCTGCACCAAAAAACGCTCCTTTCCCCTGACACCAAGGCATGAGAAAGTTTTCCCGTTACTACCAGTTACCTGATGCAGGATAACTTTAAACCGAGTACAAGCGCAGTTCTAGCCGTCTTGGTATCCAGCAAGCTCAAGAAACAGTTCGAGGCAACGGTAACCGGCTTCGTCAAGCCACTGGGGGGGCTAGGAATCACACCCAACCACCTGACCATCCTGGGAATGGTACTCGCCGGGGTCACGGCGTACTTGTACACCAGGGTACCGGGGAACAGGGACTACCTCCTCTACGCTGCGGGCATGTTCATCGTATCAGGGTTCATAGACGCCATCGACGGCGTCCTGGCACGGGCCACGGGAAAGGTGACGCGGTTCGGCGGGTTCCTGGACTCCGTCGCAGATCGCTACAGCGATGCAATAGTCCTCAGCGGAATCATCGCGGCGGGGCTTTGCAACCTGTGGGCGGGACTCCTTGCCCTGTTCGGATCGATGCTGGTGAGCTACGCGCGGGCAAGGGCCGAGATGGAGGGAGTCAACATGGCGGGCATCGGCCTCGCAGAGAGGGCGGAGAGGATGATATTCCTTGCGTTATGCACCGCAGCTGCCTACTGGTACCCAACGGTCCTCAACTATGGGATAATAATACTTGCAGCACTGGCTCACGTGACAGTGTTGCAGAGAAGTTTACACTTTAAAAAAGAGATAGAAAGGAATTAATTCCTTCTCTTTGGCCTACGACGCCTAGGAACGATGTGCCTGTCAACCTTGGCCCTGATCTTCACCGCGCCGCGTTTAACGGCACAGCTGATGCACAGGTACTTTGTGACTTTGGAGCGGTTAATGGTCGCCCCCTGATCCCTAAGCTCTTTAAGTATCCTTGAATCGACAAGACTAGTAAATTTAGTCTGCCTCTTTGCCTTGTCTCGTGGTACTTGGGCGCCGCAGTAGCTACACTGAACTGAACCGGAGCGTCCTTTCCCTCCCTTGCTTCGTCCACCGCTACGTCTTTTCTTGGTCATTTCCCAAGCCTCACCACGCATATACTGAGGTCAGTAATAAATGTGACTGGTTTTGGTTAATGTGAAAGCTCAGCCCTCGACAAGATCCAGCAGCAGGGGGGCCAGGATCGATATGATCTTCTTGTACCCCCTGTCGCTGATGTGGACGCCGTCGTTGCTGAACTCTTTTGCGAGGACCCCATCGCCCAGGAGCTCCGAGAATAGATCGATGAAGCGCAAGCCGTTCTCCGCGCAGTACCCCGCGAGCCTGTCATTCAACGCCTCGATCCTCTCGTTGAAGTCAACCGCCCCCGCCACGGGTGTTGTGCTCAACACTATGGGCTCCGCCCCGATCTCTTTAGACATCTGCGTCAACTGAACCAGGTTCCTGAAGACATCGTCGCCCGGTACCCGTGTAAACAGGTCGTTGAGTCCACCCATTATGACCACGTACTCCGGTTTTTCAGGTACCACGCTCATGGCGAACCTGTTGACCATGCCGGAAGTGCTGTCGCCGTCCATGCCCATGTTCTCGATGGCAACGTCCTTCTCCGCCCCCCTCTTCTTCAGCTTCATCCTGATGGTGGACTCCAGCATGTTGGTGAACGGATAGTACCTTGGAGGAAGGTTGCCGGGGCCCTGCTGGTAACCCGCGGTGATGCTGTCCCCCAGAAAGACGAAAACGACCCATGAGCCTGGCATAGTACAGCCAGACACTCGTCGATGTTAAATAGATTACCCACCAAGAATTTGCCGGTGTTTTACTGTGCCCCAGCTGCGTGAGCTAGCCCCCGACCTCGTCATAATCAACGGAAAAGTCGTGACGGTTGACAAAAACGATTCAATAACGGAAGCCATCGCCGTCAAGAACGGCTACATAATCAAGGTAGGATCAAACGAGGAGGTGAAAGCCCTCGCATCAACCGAAACAGAGGAAATAGACCTGGAAGGAAAGACAATTTACCCAGGCTTCATCGATACCCACGAGCACTGCATCAGGCGGGGACTCCAGCTGGATCACGTGAACTGCAGGACGCCCCCCATGAAGAGCCTGGACCAGGTAGTGGCGGCACTCAAGGAGAAGGCGGACTCAAAGCCCGACGGCGACTGGGTCATCGGTTCCTGGTTCGATGAGACCCAGTGGGAGGACAAGCGGTTCCCCAACAAGTACGACCTCGACAGGGCATCAACGAGACACCCCGTCTACCTTGGCAGGGCGGGAGGACACAACTCCGTTGCCAACAGCCTTGCACTGGAGCTGGCCGGGATATCAAAGGACACAGAGCAGCCAGCGGGAGGCCACATCGAGAAGGACGAGAGCGGGATACCC
>CAYLJH010000255.1:0-2964 GCA_964383685.1 uncultured Candidatus Bathyarchaeia archaeon
CCATTGAGAGGGAGTTCGCGGCTATGTACCGCAACTATACAAAGTTCGGCATCGACATCAGGAAGGAGCCGATGCTCGTCTTCCCAACTCTCCACTACCAGAACGGGGGGGTTGAGATCAATGTCAAGTGCGAGACCAACGTGCCAGGACTGTACGCAGCGGGAGAGATTGTAGGCGGTGTCCATGGAAAGAACAGGCTCATGGGCAACAGCCAGCTCGACCTATACGTATTCGGCAGAAGGGCAGGGATAGCGGCGGCAGAGCGGGCCAAGACGGTTGAGCTCGGCGAGCTGAGCCTCAAGCACCTTGACGACTACGAGAGTCTCCTCAAGAAGGAGGGGATCGAGACTGACCGCAAATCACCCATGTTACTACCGGAGTACCGTGGAAAGAAGACGCTGGACCACCAGCTAAAACTATTGTAGGTATGATAATGTCCAAAGAAAAAACAGGCGTCTGGATATGCGAGTGCGGGGGTAACATAGGCGATGTCGTCGATGTCCCCAGCATACTGGAAAAGATAGGGGGCGATGTAGCGGTCACGAAGATGGAGCGTTTCCTCTGCAGCAAGCCCAGCGTTGACGGCATCAAGGCGACTATGAAAGAGGAGGGGCTAGACAAGATAATACTGGCATGCTGCACGCCCAACATGCACAGGAAAACCTTCCTCAGCAGCCTAAAAAAAGAGGGGCTGAACCCGGCCCTGCTAGAGATGGTCAACGTCAGGGAGCAATGCAGCTGGGTCCACAAGGACGACCACGAGGGGGCCACCATAAAGGGAACCGACCTCGTCAGGGGCGCGATAGCCAGATCAGAGGAATCAGTCCCGCTACAATCAAAGTCCATGCCAGTTGTATCTGAAGCGCTGGTAATCGGCGGCGGGGTTGCAGGTATCACAACGAGCCTGCGGCTTGCCGAGTACGGGATGAAGGTAAATCTTGTGGAGAAACGCGCAAGCGTCGGCGGCCACATGATCCAGTACCCCAAGGTATTCCCAACTATGGACTGCAGCCAGTGCGTCCTTACACCGAAAATGTCTGAGATCAGTCAAAGCGAAAACATTAACCTCCTGACATACTCGGAGGTAATCGACATCTCGGGCGTACCAGGGGACTTTGTCGTTAAGGTTAAGATGAACGCGCGTGGCGTGGACGTCGAGACATGCACGGGGTGCGACAAGTGCGCTGAAGTTTGCACAGTAATGCTGCCGAACGAGCACGAGATGAACCTGAGCATGAGGACGGCCATCTATAGGCCGTTCCCCCAGGCGGTGCCAAGCATCTTCACCCTTGACAAGAGGGGGGAACCGCCATGCAAATCAACATGCCCGGCTGGCATGAACGTCCAGGGATACATTGCGCTAATCAGAGCGCGGAAGTTCAAGGAAGCCGTAGAGCTGATGCGTAAGGACCAGCCATTCCCATCGGTATGTGGAAAGGTCTGCTTCAACCCGTGTGAGCTTGAATGCGAGAGAAAGAACCTGGACGAGCCCATCGCGATACGCGCCCTCAAGAGGTTTGCAATGGATTACGAGGCAAACAACGAGGCAATGGTTGAGCCGGTGGAGCTTGTCTTCAAGGATAAAGTCGCCATAATAGGATCAGGCCCAGGGGGACTGAGTGCGGCTCATGACCTTGTCAACAAAGGATACCTGGTTACAGTGTTCGAGTCAAGGCCAAAACTGGGTGGGATGCTCAGGTATGGCATCCCCAGCTACCGACTGCCCAAGGACACCCTTGACAGGGAGATTCAAAGGATCATAGACCTCGGGGTCGAGGTCAAGACCAACACCAAGTTCGGCGTTGACGTGACCGCTGAAGACCTGTTCAAATCAGGCTACAAGGCGGTACTCGTGGCGGTTGGGGCCCAGAACGGCAGGAAGCTCCAGATCCACGGTGAGGAACTGGACGGGGTCGTACAGGCTCTCGACCTGCTCGCTGACGTGAACGTGGGCAAAAATCCGAAGCTATCAGGTAAGATAGCCGTCATCGGCGGAGGCAACGTCGCCATTGATGCGGCAAGATGCGCCACAAGGATAGGGGCAGACGAGGTCATGGTTCTATACCGTAGGACCCAGTCAGAGATGCCCGCATACGCGGAGGACGTCGAGCACGCTGAAAGCGAGGGAATCAATTTCAATTTCCTCGTCAACCCGGTGAAGTTTATCGGTGAAAACGAGAAAATCACCTCCATTGAATGTCTGAAGATGGAGCTTGGTGAGCCAGACGAGAGTGGACGGCGGAGACCTGTTCCAATCGAGGGCTCAGAGTTCATTATCGAGGTTGACTCGGCCATACTGGCAATCGGTCAGATGATCGACAGGGACTCGGTACCCAAGGACGTTGAGGTGTCCCAGAGAAACACGATTGTCACAGATGAACTGACAAAGGAGACAAGCCACCCCCAGATCTTCGCGTGCGGAGACATCGAGCTGGGGCCGGCATCGGTAATTGAGGCTATCGCGGGCGGCAAGGAAGCCGCCGAGTCCATCCACAGGTATCTCAGGGGAGAGGACATCAAGGAGGGAAGGGAAGACCCCGTCAAGAAGGCGGAAAACATCCCCACCGACGGCTTTGATGTTGAGGCGAGACAGGCTATGCCCCTGTACAGGGTATCAGACATCTCCAACGACTTCAGCGAAACTGAGCTTGGGTTCACCGAGGAGATGGCGGTCAAGGAGGCCGAGAGATGCCTCTCATGCGGTGGATGCTCTGCATGTGAAGAATGTCTCAAGGTGTGTCCACCTGAATGCATTGACCTGAACGATCAGGGCAAGGTGGTCGAGCTCAACGTCGGGGCGATAGTCCTAGCGACAGGTTTCGAGCTTTACGATATCAGCACGCTTCCACAGTACGGTTACGGGTTATACCCAAACGTGCTGACAAGCATGGAGATGGAAAGAGTCCTGGACGTCAACGGGCCGACTGGAAGCCAGATTATCGTGCCAAAAACAGGCAAAGAGGT
>CAYLJH010000256.1:0-1019 GCA_964383685.1 uncultured Candidatus Bathyarchaeia archaeon
GACCTCATCGACATCGGGATGCTGGCGAGCAACCCAAAACCTGAGGCCATCCCCAAGATCATTGACGCCATCAGGGAGGCCGTGGACCTGCCCATAAGCATCGACTCCCTCAACGCAGAGGAGATCAAATCATCAATCGACGCCGGGATCGACCTGATCCTCAGCCTCGACGCGGGCAACCTGGATGAAATCGCCCCCCACATCTGCGACGAGGCCGTGGTAATCCTCCCGACGAACATGAAGGAGGGGTACCTGCCAAAGACCGCCGAGAAGAGGGTGGCATTCATCTCGAAAATCATCGACGATGCCCGAAGCGTCGGGATCGACAACATCATTGGAGACCTGGTAGTGGAGCCCCTGCTGAGACCAGGCCTACTTGAGGGCTTGAAAGCCTACGACCTGTTCCACAAGAAATACCCCGAGACCCCACTCCTGTTCGGGATCGGCAACGCCGTCGAGCTCATCGACGCCGACAGCCCCGGAGTGATAGCCGCGCTGTCCGCGTTGGCCAGGGAGGCCGGCTCAAACATGCTCCACATCCCCGAGCACAGCGTCAAGGCAAGGGGAAGCGTGAGGAACGCGCTGCGCGCCTCGCACATGATGTTCCTGTCCGAGAGACGCGGCACCGTACTGAAGGACCTGGGGCTGGACCTTCTGGTTCTGAAGGAGAAACGATGGATCGAGCATTCTTTCAGTTTGCAAAAGAATATCGTCGATGTTCTCCCCGGGGTCGGCGAATCCGTTTACAGGCCTGACAAGACGGGCTGGTTCAACGTCCACGTTGACAGGGTCGAGAACAAGATTGTGGCCGTTTTCTACCCCGCCGGGGGTAGCGAGCCCAGCGCCGTCATCAAGGGGGACGATGCCCGGGTGGTGTACCAGACCATAATACGTGAGAAACTCATCACGAAGCTTGACCACGCCGCATACCTGGGCAAGGAGCTTGAGAAGGCTGCCATCGCCCTCAAGCTGGGGCGGTCATACGTCCAGGACGAGCCCCTATTCTAGCCTCATGAGCG
>CAYLJH010000256.1:1029-2960 GCA_964383685.1 uncultured Candidatus Bathyarchaeia archaeon
TGAGCGTGACGGGGAAGGGGTCAACCCCCTCCAGCATCTCCCAGGTGACGCCGGTGAACGATGTCTCCATGTTGCTAGACATGCTCCAAACGGTCCTCCCAGCGCCGCCCCCGCAGAGCTTGTGGAAGAGTTTCGCGTACCACAGTGCCCTGTCAGGGTTAATCGCGTCACCTGATATCGCGATGGGCGTCTGCCTTGCCCTGAACCCGAAAATCCTGCCGATGATGAACGTCAGTACTCCGCCGAAGTGGACTAGACCCGGCGTGTCAACCACTCGGGGCGCGAGGTGAAGGTTGCGCCACGAATGGGTGGTATCCCCGTCCATTATCATCATGGTGACCCTCTTTCCCGTCCGCTGGAACACAGATTTCCTGATCTTGTCAGCAACTTCAACGGGCCTGTCCAGCGGGAGGCTTACGTAGGTGTAGGGCAGGTTGCTGGCATCGATCCCACCCTCGCTGTAGTGCCTCAGCGACTGGAGCAGCCCAACGTGCCAAATAGCCGCCTGTTTATGGGCGGCTCCCTCATTAATTGGGTAATTCTTCAGGTTGTCGAGGGTCTGCGCTTTCAACCCCGTCATCAGACCCAGCGGGCCGGCCCACAGTCTCCGGGTCCATGTATCAGCTAGAAACCTGGCAACCAGGCCCGGCTTAACCCCTGCCTCGTCGTAGATGTTTCCAGATGCGGTTGATATCGCCTTCTCGCTGACCGCGATGATATCCCCATCCATCAGGTGACGGGAGGTGGCATTAATTATCTCAGAGATGTAATCCGTTCCAGGTCGCCAAAAACGTGTCTTGAAGGTGATGGTGCGGAGCCTCAAATGGGGCCCCTCACGGCTTGTATCTGTCTACCAGGTACTCTTCCAGCTTCTTCACGGCTAGGACAGCAGGCGCGTCCTCGTTGTAATCAATCACAGGGACGCCCTCCATGTCGGCGTCCGCCACTTCCTGGTCGTACGGTATAATGGATATCACGGGAACGCCAAGCTCAGCCATCTTCTTCCTGACAAAAGCCTCGTCCTTGGGCCGCAGAACCTTGTTTCCCACGGCCAGCACCGTCTCCACCTCGATCTCTTTGGCCATCTTCAGTATCCGCCTCACTGTGTCAACTGATTTCATCCTGGGCTCGATGACCACCAGCATGGCGTCCATCCTGCGGGCCGTGCCCCTTCCCAGGTGCTCAAGCCCCGCCACCATGTCCATGATCAGGATCTCGCCGCGCTGGATGAGCATATGCTGGAGAAGGACGCGGAGTAGGGCATTCGCGCCACACATACATCCCGAGCCCCCTCCCTTCACGGTGCCCATGACAAGGAGCTTCACGTCATCGGGGGTAGTGACCGCAAACCTGTCAATGATGTCCTTGACGGGGGGGTTCATGTTGAACATGTTTCCCAGCGCCTCCTCCGGCGCGACCCCCGTTTTCTCCTTGACAAGCTCGTTGTTGTCCGACAGGGGGGTGATATTCGACTCCTCGTAGCCCAGGCCCAGGCTGTACCCCAGGTTCAGGTTCGGGTCGGCGTCAACCGCCAGCACCTCGTACCCGTCCCTGGCTAGAAGCCTTGATAGAGTGGCCGAAACGAAGGTCTTGCCCACGCCCCCCTTACCAGCGATAGCGATCTTCATTCTAGTAACCTGCCTTCTCCAGGATGCGCTTCACTGATTGGTACGTTGGTGAATCCAGGGGCAGGTCCAGCAGGGATTTGCCCTCTATGTTGTACTCTGATATCCGCGGGTCGCCTTCTATGCGCCCCAGGAATGTGAACGGCTGTTTCTCTGCCTCCTTCTCAAGGCTCTCGGGGAACCTGTACCCGCCCACGATGTAGAAGTTATCGAAATCAACGTGGACCTCCTGCATGATCCTGTGGGAGCGAATCGCGTTGTCAAAGCTTTTCTTGGAGGGGTCCAGGATGCTGAACACGTCCTTGA
>CAYLJH010000257.1:0-2944 GCA_964383685.1 uncultured Candidatus Bathyarchaeia archaeon
AGGTCGGTGAACCCCAGCAGCTCCATTGTCCTTGTTCGGCTGAAGTTCGGGACATCAGTCCCCGTCCCAATAGCGGAGCCCGCTGGGCTGATCTGCATTAGCCCGTACGCCGCCTCCAGCTTCGTGAACTCCCTCTCAAGCTGGTTGACCATGGACATGATGTAATAGCCCCAGGTCATCACCTGGGCGTGCTGGAGGAGGTTGATTGAGCCGTAGACCGTGAGCCCAGCCGAGTACATGGGCGTGATGGTCTCGACATGCTTCTCCGAGAACTCCACCATCGCCTTGATTGCGTCCAGCAGCGCCTCCATGGCGTCTTGGATGAACTCCCTCTGGATGATGTGCATTGATGTGGTCCTCAGGTCGCCCGTGCTCCTTCCCACGTGTATCCTGCCCCCGGTGTCCCAGCCAAGCTCTGTGATGAGGTACGACTCGCCTGAGTGGTCCTCTCCCCCCACCCTGGCCCTGGCTTTTTTAACTCCCTCCTGCTCCATGCTCCTGAACGCCTTCAGTATATTGACCCCGTCCCCCCTCGGGATTATACCCTGCTCTGTGAGCATCACGACGTGGGCCTTGTCAAACATGTGGTATGACTGGAACGGGGGCTCCCTGTCCCAGCCCTTCAATGCGGTCTCGTACTCGGGGGCCATCCCCTCCATTAGTCGGCCTATTCCCGGCCTCTTGGCGAACCAGAGGTGGCCCCTGTACTCGTAATCCTCAGGTGTTTTATCAGACAAAATTATTCCTCGGAAAGAAATCGTTTTACTCATATAAAAAACGCCCAAACTGGGGCAAAACTGCCTGCCAACGCCTTCAGGTTTTTGTAATAGCGTTACCATGATTGATCATGTCGCTTTTTCCGCCCGAGGCCGAGGTGCAGATAAGGGAGATATTAACTGGGCTCGGGAAACCGGTCCAAATCGTATTCTTCAAAAAGGCAGATGACTGCCAGACCTGCCCCGAGCAGGAGAAACTGCTCAAGGAACTCGCTGGCTTCAGCGACAAGCTGAGCCTCAAGGTCCATGACATGGTCCTCCACGGCGACGAGGCCATGAACTATCGCATCAACAGGGCACCTGCCACGATAATCAAGGACGAGACAGATTACGGGATCAGGTTCTACGGGTTGACGGCGGGGCACGAGTTCTCGTCGCTGCTTTCAACAATCTGGCTGATATCCAACGGGACTAACATCCACCCTCAGCTGGGGGAGATGATCGGGTCAATCGGCAAACCCGCCAACATCAAGGTAATGACCACCTTGACGTGCCCGTACTGCCCCCAGATGGTGCAGGCGGCCCACGTGATGGCGTACCTCAACCCGTTGATCACGGCAGAGGCGTTCGATGTCGCCGAGTACCCTGACCTGGACCAGCGGTTCCAGGTGGCCAGTGTGCCCATGACTATAATCAACGATACCGGGGTGCTTGAGGGGGCCGTCTCCATGCCCGAGCTGTTCATGGCGGTTCTCAGGGTCGCCGACCCGGAGGCGTTCATGGAGCTTGACGATGATATCCGCGAGGCCATGAGCGGCAAGGGAGTCTCCGCGGTGGAGGATCACCTTTACGATACCATAATTATAGGCGGCGGGCCAGCGGGGATCAGCGCCGCGGTCTACGCCGTCCGCAAGGGCATGGATGTGGCCATTGTATCTGATACCTTCGGGGGGCAGCTGGTCTACACGGCGAAGATCGATAACTACCTGGGGCTGGGCGGGGTCAACGGCATCGGTATGATCGAGATATTCAGGCGGCAGCTTGACCAGCACACCGTCGCCCAGGATATCGGGTCAAAGGTCGTCTCGCTGGAGAAACAGGGCGAGGGATTTGATGTCGTTACCGAGGAGGGCACCAGGTACTCGGGGAAGACCATCATTCTCTGCACCGGGATGGAGTACACGCGCCTCGGCGTCCCAGGCGAGGATGGTCTCATCGGCAAGGGCATCGGGTTCTGCGCAACCTGTGACGCACCGCTCTACACCGGCAAGAACGTGGCAGTGGTGGGCGGGGGCAACTCCGCTTTCACAGCGGTCCGTGACCTCCTCGGGTACGCGGACCGGATCACCCTGATCCACAGGCGGGGCGAGTTCACCGCTGACAAGGTGCTGATGGACGAGGTGCAGTCAAGCGATAAGGTAACGATCCTCACTCTATCGAAGGTCAAGGAGTTCCACGGCGACACACGGCTGACGGGGCTGACCCTTGATACTAACGGGGTAGAGATTGAGATGGATTTCGACGGCGTGTTCATCGAGATAGGGCTCACGCCAAACAGCGAGATAGCCAAAGGCGTGCTGGACCTCAACGAGCGGGGAGAAGTTGTGATCGACCTTGACGGCTCCACATCAGTCCCCGGTGTCTTCGCTGCCGGAGATGTCACCGTGATCGAGGAAAAACAAATATCAATAGCCGTGGGGCAGGGGACCAGCGCCGCGTTGAAGGCTTACGCCTATCTCAACCCAACTGGTTCCGAAAAATAGGGGCAGAGTATATCCATTATTCGTGCGCTTCTGATAGAAAAAAGGTCAATCCGCGATGGTGATCGTTCCAGTTTGACCGTTATAATGCATATGCCATTTGCTCATGACATCTCGTCCTATCAAGCATTGGAACGGTTGTCCTGCTAAATTACAGTCCATTGCTTCCAGTACATCGAATTTCTTTAGAGTGGTGCCAGGAAAATCTAGAGAAACCGGATATGTATCCCTTTCACGAGGTCCATTTGCTGTCTGTGTTGTGGTGGTGCCTGTTCTTCGTAAAGTAAGTTATTGAGCAATAGAAGGGTCAATTCCCAAGCTACTTGCGCCTGTATCCACAAGAGCCAAACAGGTAACTGGTGCGGGCACCTGCTGTTCTCGTTGTCTAAGAGCCTCCGCAGTTTGGTCGTCTACTCCAATCTCAACCTGTATGATTATTCCGTGGTCTCGAAGGTATGTTTGTCCTAC
>CAYLJH010000258.1:0-2927 GCA_964383685.1 uncultured Candidatus Bathyarchaeia archaeon
GATGCTTGCAATTGAGATGAGGTTCAGCGTTCTGGATATCATCATGGGCACCATGGAGAGGAACCTGCTGGTACTTGAGGCAGGGCGGAACGTGATACGCCTGCTGCCTCCCCTCGTCATGACTGAAGGGGAAGCGGACGATGTTGTCCGGGTACTTTCGGAGGTAATCGGGGAGTATGACTCTGCGAGAAACAGCGGTTAGCCTCCTCAGGGAGATGGTTGAAACCCCCAGTGTCTCAGGTGAAGAGGCGGGGATAGCGGCCCTTCTTAGGCAGTGGATGACTGAGCTGGGTTACAGCGCCTCAATTGATCCTGCCGGGAACGTTATCGGCCTCATGGGCGATGGGAGCCCACACCTCCTTCTATGCGGACACATGGACACCGTGTCAGGCGATTTGCCGGTTTTCTTGGAGGACGGGGTTCTCACGGGAAGGGGAACGGTTGATGCCAAAGGCCCGCTCGCATCACTCATCATCGGTGGAAAAAAAGCCGTTGACGAGGGATTCAATGGCTCCCTCACGGTCGTGGGTGTGGTCGATGAGGAGGGAAGGAACAAGGGCGACAAGGAGCTCATCAGACAGGGGCTTGACGCTGATTACGCTGTCTTCGGCGAGCCAACGAACGTGAACACCCTCACATTGGGCTACAAGGGGGGCGTACTGGTCAAGGTAGAGGTGAGAACCGAGCCAGGCCACAGCAGCGCACCTTGGATGTATGTGAACGCCATCGAGACAGGAATGGAGTTATTCGAGGAGATCAAATCGGCAGCCTCGGCGTTGACCGAGGAGGATGAGGGCTTTGATGCCCTGACGGTGAACCTGAGGGAGATCAGGGGCGGCGGCAGCTACGGGATGGTGCCGGGTGACTGCGATCTATGGATAGGGTTCAGGGTACCGCCAAGCATGAAGACCGCACAGGTCATTGAAACGGTGAGGGCATGCGTCCGGGGCTACGATTCCAGCCATGTCAGGGCCGAGGTTACTTTGACAGTGATGGACGGGGCGGAGCCGTACCTGGCTGACAGAAAGAGCAAGCTGGTTAAGGCGTTCACCCGTGCCATATACGCGCGGACACGCGGCAGGGTGACCCTCGTAAGGAAGAGCGGGACCGGGGACATGAACTATTACGGCTCAGCCACGGGCATCCCATGCGTGACATACGGACCCGGTGACCCCCACCTTGACCACACCGACGATGAGCACATCAGGATTGACGATTACATCGAGGCCATCGGGATAATCAGCCAGATGTTGCTTATCTTGGAGAACCTGCACGGGTAACGTGAGGGTTAACAAGTGCCATCAATATCATTTTTAAAAAAAGGTGTGAGAAAGTTATCTTTCTTCACTGTTCAGTAGCTCGAAATACCTCTGAACGGCTTGTTTGATATCGCTTTCACTGATATCGCCTCTAGCACTGGGGGTCTCGAAAATCCGGGAGGGGATACGTAGCTCCGCTGGGTTGAACCCCTCACGTGCCTTGAATTTGTTCTTCAGTATGAGTATCTCACGCCCGATCCTGTCAAGGTCATCAGTCGTGACATCGAACCCGGAAACCTTGAGGGTCTCTACAACAGTCTCGGGGTCGTAGATACCCCTCGCGAAGAAGCAGACTACAAGGCTGCTCAGGATCTGCCTCCATGACTCCTCGTCCATCAGCTTCTGGACCGCTTCATCCATTGACAGATCGTTGCCCTTCAGCACCGATTGATCTAGGCTGTAGCCCCCGCCGTCGAGGTGGCTGTGACGCGATCCCACCATGTAACTGACGTAACCTATTGGCCCGGTGTGGTATCCTGGCATCTCGTTGCCTCCGAACGCTAACGCGTACTCGGAGCCGCCGTAACGCTTTGAGGCGACATCCACGCCCATGGCGAGGTGCCTGTAGAACTCGTTCGGCTGCATCACCAGGAGCTTTATCGCCTTGATGTAGGTCTCGTAGTCACCCCACTGGAAATTCATGCCCTGGGTATCCTCCAAGGTCACCAGTTTCTTTTTGTATGCCTCAGTCGCCCAGGCGAGGACGACCCCTGTACTCATGGCATCCAGCCCAAAGGTCTCGACCTCGTCTATCAGCTTCAACATGCCCTCTACGTCAAACACACCAACCATGGAGCCAAGGGCATAGATGAGCTCGTAATCGTATGGAATCATGAGGGTCTTGTAGAAGAACCTCTCATTCTCGAAGGGCACCCTGACCGTTGCAATATGGATGCAAGCCACGGGACAGTGTGCACATGCGACCCTGCGCCCAAGATGATTTTCAGCCAACTCCTCGCCTGAGATATTCACAGCGGAAACAGACGAGTTATTAGCCAAGTTCCTCGTTGGAAGCCCCTTCAACAGGTTTAGCGGCATGATGTTCGCTGCGGTGCCGTAATCGTGGTACTTTTTCATCAGGGGAGACGCAATCGCCTTTTGGTTTATCTCATCGTATGTGCGCCTGTACTCCCGAGTGTCTGAGACTGGCACGCTTTTATTTCCCGTGACGCAGATGGCCTTCAATTTCTTGCTTCCGAAGACCGCGCCTAAACCCAGTCGCCCAAAGTGTCGGTACGTTTCGGTTGTGACACACGCGTATTTCACCATTTTTTCCCCCGCGCCGCCTATCCTCATGATCGTCCTTATGCCTGAACCGGTCTCCTGGTCTCTTACTATCCGCCCAACCGTGGTGCTGTTCATTATCCCCCATAGGGCGGAGGCATCCTTGAAACGCACACCCTCATCGTTTATCGAGAGGTAGACTGGGGTTTTGCTGCTTCCCTTTATCACGATAGCGCCTAATCCAACTGATCGTATTGCGATGGCGCTCCGGCCACCTGCGTGGCTCTCACCCAGGTTCCCCGTGAGCGGCGACTTGAACATTGAAACAGTCTTAGATGCTAGGGGGTAAAGCCCAACCAGGGGCCCTACACTGAACACTATTGG
>CAYLJH010000259.1:0-2920 GCA_964383685.1 uncultured Candidatus Bathyarchaeia archaeon
AATAAGGCAATTTCAAGGCTGTTGGCGGCTCGTCTGATAAGTCAGTAAAAATGAAATAAAGATGTTAACTTGGACATTTTCTTCCAACTCAATTTACACATTTGACTACAGTAAGGGGTATCTCTCGCTTGCATAAGGTGGTTTTTACAACGAGTGATACGATGGCTACATGTACTATTTGCGGAGAAGAAGTCGAGACCACTTTCAGCTGTAAGATGTGTGGCGCGGATTACTGCGCTAACTGCGGGGACCCCGACGAGAACGTTTGCACCTACTGCAACGGGGAAGAGGAGAGCTTCGAGGACTTTTAGCCTCGATCCGATTTTGGCAAGCAATATTAGCAATAAACTCACTTTCTTCGTGTGACTGATTTTTCAAGTGTTTTGGATAGCGTGCCGCATTACAGGCGGTACATGACGGTTGACGAGCTCCACCAGAGGAGCGCCGATATGGTGAACGAGTACCCCGGCAAGGTTGAGTTAATTGATCTGGGCCCGTCCACGGATGGTGAGATCATTGACTGCCTGAAGATCGGGGATGGCAAGTACAACGCGTTGATCCACGGGTTCCCCAACTGCGAGGAGCCCTTCGGCGGCAACCTAATTGACTACTTCGCGGAGGCGCTGGTCCAGGACGACCAGTTCAGGGAGGACATGGACTATACCTGGTACCTTGTGAAGTGCAGCGACCCCGATGGGGCGAGGCGGAACGAGGGGTTCCAGACTGGGCCGCATACGCCCATGAATTTCACCCTCAACTATTACAGGACGCCCAACACGTTGACGGCGGAGAGCTGTTTCCCGTACAGGTTCGGGCCCCTTGACCTCAACGACCCGATTCCAGAGACAAGGGCGTTGATGAAGGTGATGGACAGGGTGCCAATGACTTTCATCAGCAGCATGCATATGATGAAGTGGGGCGGCATCACCTACGAGGTGCCGGAGCCATGCGAGTCCATCTACCCTGCGCTGTGGGACGTGGCGAAGCGGTTCAACGTGTTCCCCAGGAAGAGGCTTGGCACGATGTACGCTCCGGGCATCCAGTACGCTGCCTACCTGAGCCCCGCCAGGACATGGACCAAGCAGTGGAACGCGGGCAACAAGAACCTTGAGCCCATCAGGGGCTGCTACATCTACGAGTACGGCCAGCAGCTGAACCCGGACCTGTTCATGCAGATCCCGGAGTGCTGTATGTGGTACGAGCCGAGGATGTGGGACAACACGCCAACGGATTCGAGTCTAGGCGAGGCTATCGATTACGGCCAGAAAAAGATGGACGAGACCAACAAGTTCATGGTGGAGACCTGGAACGAGGCACTGCCCCATTTGAAGAGCCAGAGTGTGTTCAAGGTGATGATGGACGAGTGGATGACCCCACTCATCAGCGCCCATACCAACGTCACGGACCCGGCTTTCAGCTTTGACGAGAAGACCAGGGCGAAGAAGGCGACGGTGGCGGAGAAGGTGGGCGTGGAGGGCCATGACGACCTTTACAGGATGTTCTACTTGGGTGGCTTGATCAGGACCTTCGAGGCGGAGCTTGAGGCGGGCGGCAGCGAGGTGCTGGCGGGGCTCAACACCGAGGTCATGGGGACGCTGCAGGAGTACGACAACTACCTCCACGACAACTACATCATCCTGGCGCACCCCATCAGGAACCTTGTTGGCATGAGCCTTGGCAGCATCCTCCACAGCGCGGAGTTCGCCAAGGGCAAGCAGAGGGCCGTGGTCTCGGGCTACAAGCTCTAGCCCCTTCTTGTTATGGTCGGTGGTCATATCACGAAATAAAAATTCTTGCGCCCGGTTACCGGGAATATTGTACCCCGATATCAGGTCGTGAATCGTGGGTTATTATTACAACTAGAAAAAATATTCCTCTATGATGATGGCTTCAAACCTCCTCTATCTTCTTCTGGTCGAATCGGGTCCCCAGTGTAAACACGTATTTTCTGTATTGAATAGATAGCGTTTCTGCATAGATTGACGTCGGAATAGGGGTGTTTTATGGTTTATTTTGTGGAATGGGGCTTGGGTTAAGCCCTGATTGGGGTACCCCTTTCCTCCATGTATGTATCACAGACAATCCAGCCAATGTTTCCCCTGTTCCCTGTCCGAAATTTACCCTCTCCTTGGTGTAGATTGGCCCGATGATTGGTGTAGATCAAACCTGGAACTGGGTCCTTCTAAGAGCCCTTTCAGGTAATTGACCCGTTTTAAGGGTTTTCAAGGGTACCCCCTCCCCCCCCTTGTTTTTGGTTGTGGATCAGAGCTTTCCGGGCTTTCATCTATCTCGGTACAATGATTCTCTAAAACGGCTACCAATTTTTTGTTATAACCATATGCTGGTTATATGGGAAAAAAACATTGTTTTTCTTTCTTGATATTCATATGTGATGTTGTTTTATTGTTTTGATTTGACTACTTTGTTGTGTTGAATCGGCCACGTTTTTGTATGGAATGGACGGCGTTTTTGTAGTGTATAGACCACGTTTTTGTATAGATTGAGAGTGTAATGGGGCTGTTTCCTGGTTTCTTGGATGAAACAGGGTCTGAATAATTTTCCGACGAGATACCCTCTCTTCTATGCGTTGTGTTTGTGGTTGAATCACCGTTTCCTTGGTATTGATTGGCCCGATGATTGGTAGAGATTGAAACTCGAACTGGGTGTTTTTATGACTCTGTTCCTTGAACGGGCTTGTTTTAGGGGTTATCCGGTGTACCCCCCCCCTCCCCCCTATTATTTAACGCGTTTACCAACCGGTCTCATCCAGATGGGCAGGTTGAGGCGTACCGCCTGGAACTGGCAGTCCATCATACAGGAGCCGCAGTGGCTGCACTCGTCGGGGTAGGCCACCCTTGGCTTCCCATCACCCTCCCTGAGAACGTCGCCAGGACATACCTCGACGCACTTGTAGCACGCC
>CAYLJH010000260.1:0-2898 GCA_964383685.1 uncultured Candidatus Bathyarchaeia archaeon
CAGCCTCGGTCACGGTCTTCCTGCCGCTTGAGACGGTCTCAAGGTCCACGATGGCAGACCTGAGGTCTCCCTCGCTTTGCATGGCTATCCTGAAGAGGGTGTCTGGGTCAACGTTGACCCCCTGCTCGCCCGCGATGAAGTCAAGCTTGGTGACCACATCCTCGGTGCTCACGGGCTTGAACTCCACGCTCTTGACCTTGCGGAGTATGGAGCTGAACTTGCTCTCCATGTGCTCCTTGACGGTGTTGGCCACGAGGATCATGGGCGCGCTTGACTGGTCAATGGCCTTTGCGATGTAGGATACCCCCCCACGGTCACTTGTGCCGCTGAGGCCGTCCATCTCGTCCAGCAATATGAGCCGCCTCTGGCCGAAGAGGTTCATGTTCTGCTTGATGGCCTTGCCGAGTGCCTCCTCAAGGGTGCTCTTGTTCCGGGCGTCGCTGGCGTTGATCTCAATGATATCAAAATTATACTCGTTTGCTATGACCTGGACCACGCTGGTCTTGCCTATGCCGGGTGGACCGTAGAGGAATATGGCGCGCTTCTTGGGCGGCTTACCTCGCTGCCACTGCTTTGCCCATTTCTCTATCTCCGCGACCGCGGCGGCGTTCCCTACAAAGTCCCCACGTTTCTTGGGCCTGTAGAGGTTAGTCCAGGGCTGGCTCACTCCTTCTCTTCTCCGACAACGGATAGGTGGGCCAGTAGCGTTGATAACTGGATCTCGGCCCTCGATCCCTGGGTTAAACGGTAGTCAATAGTTCCCAGCGTGTCGCTGAGCTTGACCTTCATCCTCTCGGATATAGAGGAACTGCGCATGATCTCACGGTAGACGTTGCGAATGATGTCCGCCGGGGCCACGCCCTGGTTGATGAGGAGCTCCCTTAACAGCTCCCTGCTGTCCAGGAAGTTCCCTCCAAGCGCGGTGTTGAGCATGTTCTTGATGGCCTCCGGGCTCACGTTGCCCAGCAGGTTGTAGATGGCCACGTCGTCAATGAGCTGCTTGTTCGCAGCCGCCGCCTGTAGCAGGTTTATTGATTTCCTGACATCGCCGTTGCTCGCCTGGTAGATGGCGTCAATGCCCTCCTCGACGATGTCCAGGCTCTCGCGTTTTGCGATATCCTCGATGTGCCCCTTGAGGTCTGATTCCTCCAGCGGGCTGAACCTGAAGACGCTGCACCTGCTCTGGATGGGGTCGATGATGTTCTCGCTGTAGTTGCCCAGGAGGCAGAAGCGGCACGTCCTGGTGTATATCTCCATGGTGCGCCTCAGTGCGTGCTGGGCGTCACCCGTCAGGTGGTCGGCCTCGTCCATGATGAGTATCTTGAAGCTAACGGGGCTGGCGATGGCGGCTGTCCGCGCAAAGTTCTTGACCTTGTCCCTGATAACGCCGATGCCCCTCTCGTCGCTGGCGTTTAGCTCAAGTATGAAGCTCCTGTAGCTGGGCCCGTAGAGGTCCCTGGCCATGGCTAGGATGCTGGTGGTCTTTCCTACTCCCGCCGGCCCAACCAACAACAGGTGTGGCATGTTCTTCTCGGATACAAAGTTCTTGAACCGGGACACTATCTCCACCTGGTTGACTATCTCGTCCAATGATTGAGGTCTATATTTCTCGGTCCACATGCCGCTGCTCATAGTAATTCTACCTGTATACCTGAGGATGCACTAATAATCTTTTCAAACACGTTTTAGGCGGGGTGATAGGTGAAAAGGAGTCGGTTATTCAGCTAAAGGGCGATATCAACCGGGATAAAGTGGCGCTGCCCTGGAAGCGCTGATAGAAGCCGGGAAGTTAGTCCCCGATGGGCTCGACCTCGATGAGCCCGCTTACCATACGGTAGTACTTTAGCACGTTCTCGCCCTTGGGCGTGATATGGTAGAGCTTCTTTGAACGCTTCTTGCCCTCGACAACCTTTTCCTCAAGGAGTGCCTGCTCCGTTAGGTTTTTGAGGATGCCCTTCAGGCTCTTCCAGGAGAGGTTGCAGCTATACATGATGCGTGTTGGCTTTGTCTCACCGTTCTTTATATTGTCCAGAACCTCGACGGATAACTGGAACTTACTTCTTCTGGCGCTCAAGATGGTGCTGACTCCGCTTTTGATATAAAAAGGATTGTTCAACCCTGATATTGAGCGTTTTTCCGTAACTATGTTATGGTATTTGTGATATGGAACAG
Source organism: uncultured Candidatus Bathyarchaeia archaeon (assembly GCA_964383685.1). Classification (GTDB taxonomy): domain Archaea; phylum Thermoproteota; class Bathyarchaeia; order TCS64; family TCS64; genus RBG-16-57-9. Next base: position 2,173 of record CAYLJH010000260.1, read on the forward strand.
TGGTATGTAGTATCACGCCATCAGGTATCAAGGGACAATCCTTATGCCCGTGCAGGGTTTAGGGATACAACTCCTGTGATTGGCGATGACTGGTAAGCGCAAGGGTCCGTTGGGACACATTTTAACGCCATTCCAGAACAGGAGCTTTTCACTGATGTTCCTGACAACGGTCTCGGCCTCCTTCGCTGACATGCTGATAGATGTGTCGGCGGGCTGGCTTGTCCTGGACCTCACTGACTCGCCGCTCTCACTGGGACTGTTCTTCGCCGTCCGCTCGTCGCCCAACCTCCTGTTCGGGATGATCGGGGGGGCAGTGGCTGACAAGCTGGACAGGAAGAGACTGCTCATGGCCTGCTACGGCCTGTACTCGGCGATGGGATTACTGATAGGGTATCTCGTCATGGCTGGAAGCATCCAGCTGTGGCATGCACTGGCACTGATCTTTATCAGGGGCATCGTCCGCACCTTTGAGGGCCCAGCGAGACAGTCCTTCATCGTGGACATTGTAGGCAGAGGAAACGCCATGAACGGCATCTCCCTAAGCGCCGTCGGGACTAGGGGGATCGGTATAATATCGGGCGCAACGGCGGGATTACTCATAGAGTTACTCGGGAACGAGTGGCCTTTCTTCGTGCTCTCCGTGGTTTACATCTCCTCGATCGGGTTAATCGGTTTCATCAGCGGGGTTGAGGTCAAGAGGGTCGCACAGTCACAGTCAATATGGAG
>CAYLJH010000261.1:0-2897 GCA_964383685.1 uncultured Candidatus Bathyarchaeia archaeon
TGAGTATTCCATGGTATGGCTTGGAGTGGTACGTGAGGAAGCCGGCCGCTATCTTTTCCTCCTCGGTCTGGGCCGCGACGTTGTAGCCCTGGACGTTGAACAGGATGACGCTGGGCCTTCCCCCTATCCTGCCCATGTACTTGTGCAGCTCCTTGACGCCGTCCTGAATTCCTTTCAGGTGGGCGGCCTCCACCATGGTGATGACTATGAATAGTGGCTGGGTACCCACGATGTACCTCCTGCAACTGTGGATTGCCTCCCTGAGGCTCTCTGTGCTGTACTTGATGTCAACGTAGAGCATCTCGCGGGTTATCTTGTACTGCTGACGCTTGCCGGTATCCGGGTAGAGTACCCTGGTCTGTTCCCTGTGGACGTTCTGGGGGGGCGTGCCCTCCGGGCTAGTCTGTACTTCCCTCTCTATCTGGTCAAGCCCCAGAGGGCCCACCTCAACCGGGTTCCTGTTTGTGAAAGGGCCCTCCCACTGGGTGGCGTCGTGGTTGTAGACGCAGAAACCCACCCTGCAGTCGCGCTCGATGTAAAAGTTAGTGAAGCCAAGTGCTGCCCTGATGGCGTACTCCATGGTGTTGTTCACGGTTGTCCCGAGGGCCATGTGGACTCCGCTGTCCAGGAAGACCCAGACCACTTTCTTTCCCTCCTTCTCGTAGTCGTTGACCACGAACTTGTAGTTACCCTTGCTGAGGCGCTTGGCGGATGCCTTCCAGTTGATGTCCCTGTAGTTGTCTCCCGGTCCGTAATTCCTGATATCCTTGAAATCAGTAGTCGGTATCCCGAACCTGAACCGGGCGTCCATGGGCATGGGTATCCTGCTGACGCTCTTGTGGTTCTTTATCTTCCTGACGAACAGTGGGTGGGGCTGGACTATGACCGCCCTCTTGGCGCTGAGCACACCCAGGGTGTTGGCGTTGACCTGAAGCGGGTGGCGCACCTCGTATGTTACCTCCCTGAGGTCAAAGTACCCCCTCTTGGCGCACAACGCGGTGTAGCTGAGGTCTATCGTCTTGGCGTTAAGCCCCTTCCATACCGCCTTGAAGTTATTTCCCTCCTCAAGGGCGAAGCTGATGGGAAGGGTGTCGCTGACAGTCACCAGCCCCGATCCGCCCTCTATCGTGACCTGTAGGCTGTCACTTATCCTGTCGTCTACGTTGACTTTCAGGTCCTTGCCGATTCGCTCGACATGTGACACCGTTGGCTGGCCTATGATTACTGCAATTGATAGGAATATGATGGGCGCGAGGCCAAGGGTGACGAGGATCATGTTTCCCAGGAACATGCCCAGCACTATGTAGACCACCGATGTGACTACTAGCTCTAGGGTGTCCTGGGTAAGCATTGTCTCTACCTTTTTCCCACGAACTCTTTGGGTACCTCGATGTTCTCAAGGATCTCGTTGAGCACAGCGTCCACGCTGAAGCTCCCCTCAAGGATGTACTCCATCTTCATGATGACCCTGTGGCCGAGGGCGTCGTGGACGAACATCTTGACATCGTCGGGGGTCACGAAGGCCCTGCCAGTGATGGCCGCGTGAGCCCTTGCTACCTTCAGTAACGCAAGACCTCCCCTGGGGCTCGCCCCAACCTCCACTACCGGGTGTTTTCTGGTCTCCCTCACGACCTCGCTGATGTACTCGATGATCTTGTCATCGACGTAGATTCGCTCCTCGATGTAATCCTGAACCGCCTTGAACGTCTGCTGGTTTGTGACCGGTTGGATGAGCTGGGTGGGGTCGTCCTGCTTCCAGAATATCCTACGTTTGAGGATGAGGCTCTCCTGGTTCAGTGTCTCGACGTATCCCATGCTCATCTTGAGCAGGAACCTGTCCATCTGGGCCTCAGGAAGGGGGTACGTTCCCTCCATCTCGATGGGGTTCTGGGTCGCGATTACTATGAAGGGCTTGGTGAGCTTGTATGTCTGGCCCTCAATGGTGACCTGACGCTCTTCCATGGCCTCCAGCAGGCCCGCCTGTGTTTTCGGTGGGCTCCTGTTGATCTCGTCTGCAAGCAGCACGTTGGTGAATATTGGCCCCCGTTCAAGGCTGAACGTCTCTTCCTTCATCTTCCAAACCTTTGTGCCCAGGATGTCCGCGGGCATCAGGTCAGGAGTGAACTGGACCCTGCTCCACTGGCACCCGATGATCCTAGAGTATAACTTGGCGAGAAGCGTCTTGCCCAGTCCGGGATAGTCCTCGAAAAGGATGTGTCCGTTGGCGAAGCTAGCCGCCATCATCTTTGTGAGCACCATCCGCTTACCAACGTAGACCTTTCCTAGGCCCTCCAGTATGGCGTTGCTGATCGCTCTCACTCTGTCAACGTGCATTGCCTGCATTTTTATTTCTCCTTAATCTCCTCTGTTACTTGTTTCTGCCCCTTGCTTCTATACGCGCTGAGGCCAAGCCCGTTTATGTGCTGAACGGTGCGTGCTAGTACTAGCATCCTCCGTTCCTGATTGTTCTCGTCCACCTTTTTGCTCGTTCCTCTCTTTGCAAAGTTTGGGTGTTTCTGGTCCTCATAGTCGATGAGCTCCTTCAGGCATTTCCCCATCTCTGGCTCGGATGCCCTGTTCTCGTTGAGGAACCTGAACAGCTTCACAGTGAGCCTCTCCTTCTGGCCCCTTTCCACGAACTCATTTATCATCTCGGTAAAGTCCTTGAGTTGTTTTCCCTTGGTGCTGCTCGTGTCCTGGATGTGCTTGCCCCAGTCACCTATCTCGGTGGGCACCATCATAGTCTCGGTCATTCCCCTCCTCATGACTGTGAAGATGAACGCTCCCACAATCACTACACCCGTCCATTCGATGTACGGGCTAAGCTGCTTGATGACCGGGTTGACATCTGTGAGTCTGCCGCCGATGAAGTTGAGGTATAGGGTACCAATTAGACT
>CAYLJH010000262.1:0-2896 GCA_964383685.1 uncultured Candidatus Bathyarchaeia archaeon
GTTCCCTCATTCTAAAATGCGCGGCGGTGAAGTTTTTATTGAAAGCCGATAAGAGTTCGGAGGGACCGAGCTTCTCCAGGCGCGGCAGGCGGCCGAGCCGGCGCGCGCCGGAGCTTTCGGTGATGGTCCGCTCGTTGTCCTCGTAGCTGTCGCCGTGGCCCTGCCTGTCAACAGTCGCCGGGAACCACATCTCAACCCCCAGGTCCAGCATCTTCTGGCGCATCCACCACTGGACGTCATCAACCGTGGTCACGCCTGCGGTGATTACCTTGCTGCTGAAAGCCTCCTGGATTATGGCGTGTGTGAGCTCGACGAGCATCGGGTAAGCCTCAAGCTCCTCCTTGCTCCGTGTCTCAAGCCATCTGATGCACAGCTTCTCGGCTGGCACCATTCTCTCCGACAGGTCGCCTAGGGCGTCCACCAGGAGGGTGTACTCCCCGTGGGTCAGGCCGTCCCCGAAAGCGGAGGTGTTCGAGACGTTGATCCCGATCTTCTCAGGACCCTTCTCCCTGATTATCCTGGCAAGGCACTCGTACTGCCCCTCCTCGTCAGGGTTCCAGACGCCCTTGTAGAAATCCCCGAAGCCGTAGCGGTATACTGCAAGGCGCTCAACTCCCTCGGGCTGCCTGTGGAATAGGAGTATGGTGCGCCTCCTGGCGTAGAGGTTTGGCTCTGGCAGGAGGCTCATGATTACTGGGTCCTCGTTGTACTCGCGGGCTATGACCACCCAGAGGTCGATGCCCGTCTCGTCCATCATGCCGGGGAGCATTGTCTCAAGCCTGTTCATCAGCCAGCCGTTGTAGACCGTCATCCTGTCTCGGAGGGGCAGTATCTTCTGCCTGTAAGAATCGGCACCGGGGTTAGTGTGGTGGGGGAAAAGATGGTCACTCATGTACTATGATTTGTTTACGGGGCAATAAAATTAACGAGTAACTGGATTACCCGTAACACTTTACAGTGCGAGGCTCCCCCCTCTAGCCATGGATATCAGCAAAATCAAGCTAGTTTACTACTCCCCGACGGGGACCGGTAAGAGTACCGTCGAGGCCATCAGGAAGGGGATGGGCATCGATTACGATGTCATCGATCTCACGCTGCCAGACTCGGCGTTAAAGAGTTACACTGTAGCCAAAGACGAGCTGGCAATCATCGCCGCGCCGGTCTATAGCGGCAGGATACCCCAGGTAGCCGTTGACAGGATCAAGAAGGTCAAGGGCGATGGCTCGCCGGCCGTGCTGGTTGCCATGTATGGTAACAGGGAGTTCGATGACGCCCTCATCGAGCTCAAGGATATCACCGAGGAGCTGGGCTTCAAGGCAGTGGCCGGATCAGCGTTCATCGGCAGGCACAGCTTTGACAACGAGGAGACCCCCATCGCCACGGGCCGTCCTGACGACGAGGATGTCAAGAAGGCGATGGATTTCGGCGCAAAGGTCATGGAGAAGGTTCAGGCTCTGGGTGAGATACCGGACCTTGAGGTCCCAGGGGACCGCCCATACCGCAAGGGAGGCGGTGGCGATCCGAGAAGCCCGGAAACCGACCCTGATTCATGTATCCTCTGCGGTATGTGTGCCAGGGTTTGCCCAACGGGCTGCGTCGAGGTCACTGATGTCGTCGAGACAGACAAGGCGAAATGCACATCGTGCACGGCCTGCGTCCAGAACTGCCCCACCGGGGCGCGTCACTGGGAGCACGAGGGAGTCCTGGGGGCAGCCAAGTGGCTCTCAACCGAGCACGGCGCGCGCAGGGAGCCAGAGGTTTTCCTCTAACCCCTTTTACATCTTTTACAGGTCGTCCCTGAGTTTCATTATCTTTGCGACGTTGGAGTTGCCGTCGATAATGGGCTCAATCATGCCCTTTGTAGACGTGAACAGGGTTGTAACACCCGGTCCGTGCCCCGCGATGTAGCTGTTGCTGTGGGTGATTATGCCGATGCTCACCGATCCGCGCCTGTAGATCCTGCCGTAGCTCTGGTCAGAGTCCATGATTGCCACGATGTCGCCGAGGCACAGGTCGTTGAGGCCGTGCTCCTCGCAGGTGTCCTCGCAGAACATGGTGATGTCGTAGTCGCCGGAGGCTACCTGGGCCCTGCCTAGCCCGGACCCCATGATGGCCGCCGGGACCTTGTGTGTGACTGGCACCTGTAGCTTGCCGCCTTCGATCTTTGGGTCAAGTGCATCCAGGAACTTTGGGCTGACGTTGAACATCTTTACCTCGGGGAGGTCCAAGAGCTGTAGCCCCTGGCCGTACGCCTTGACCATGATCTTGTCCTCGATGACAAGCTGCTCCATGACGTCGGGCTGGAAGTCCACCATGACGTGCTCGATGCCGCCGTGCTTTCCGACGACGACGCCCTTGGCCCCCTTGGCGTCGCCATTGACTATTCTAGCCTCGTTGCCGATGCAGCTGAGGACGTTGAGGGCCCTGCTCTGGCCGTGGGGGAACCTGCTGTCGGTTACCCTGTTCTCGACGCTGACGCCTGGTTCGACGTGGTCCCCCATCCAGCCGATGGCGGAGTCGCCGACCCTGATGTTGTAGGTGATGCCCCCTGTTCCTGGGAGGATGTGGAGGTCGCCGTTTGCGCCTACCCTGTAGATGGCGGCTCCCATGATGGGGCTGACGACTTCTCCGATTACGCTGATCTTGACTACCTTGTCCTTGTTGGTTCTGAGCATTACAATCCCTTGGATGTGGCGCTGGGGGGTGTTAAAATTATCGAGTGGGAGTTTGATATCAGTGGGCCGTAAATTTGGGAAAAAAATATTTTGGGTCTTGTGTCAAGTAACCTGACATAAGGGGAAAAAAGGTGGTAGCGGGTGGGAGGGCGTGCTGCCCGGTGGTCCCTTGTGAATGGTTACCGTATATATCGAGAAAAAAAATATTTTGTGGCGCTGAT
>CAYLJH010000263.1:0-290 GCA_964383685.1 uncultured Candidatus Bathyarchaeia archaeon
CATCATGGTGCTTGATTCAGTCAGGAGAAAGGATGCAAAATACCTAGCTGCCGCGATAGGGATACATGCCTTGCTGAACTACATGTCGGTCTCAGTAGCCAAGTTCGGTGTGGTCAACTCGGAGCTGCTCATCACGGGGTTCGCCGTGGGTGTCGGTTACTGGGCCTATAACAGGCTGAGGGACGAGGGAACCCTTATGACCTGACGAGCACCACCACGCGAGGAGAGGAACGTGCCCACACACATGCCTCACGGCCCACGCCTCCGCTAGGAAGCAGGTACCGCTCTCA
>CAYLJH010000263.1:300-2885 GCA_964383685.1 uncultured Candidatus Bathyarchaeia archaeon
TATGGTATTAACATTAATCCAAACCCAGATGGGACAGCAAAAGATTATCTTGATAACGTATTCGATAAATTTACTGAGATAAAACCACCTGGGGGAATCATAGGCTGAAGGGCTTGCCCCCATCCTTGACCTCGTCCGGGAGCTTTGACTCCCACTTTTTCAGGAACTCGATGTCCCTTTCTTCTTCTCGCAGGTCATCAGGCATCAGCTCTGGGATGGTCTCGACCGCGCTGCCGATGGGATACCACCTGTCACACTCAGGGCACCTGATAAGCCCCTCCTCGACCTCGACCAGGTTCAGGTACCGGTAAAGTACATCGAGGCCCTTGGGGTAGCTGGCTAGGAGGTTCTCCTCTGATTTATCGCCCTCGGAGTCCAGCGTGTCGATGAATTTTCTCACTCCCATGTAGAGCTCGGCGGTGGGCAGGGATTCTGTCCTGTCCCTGATCTCGTTCAACGCCTCGAAGCTGATTGTGCCGTCAGCGATCTGTTTCACAAGGTGCCTGTACTGTTTCTTGAAGACCGGGTTTGGCTTGCCGGCGTCATCGTTTATCTTCTCCAGCTCGTCCTCCGGTGTCTCCCACGAGTAGAAGTATGCCTCAAGTGGGTGGTGCTTGTCGATGGGGCACGCCAGAATGTTCAACAACCATGGCTTCAAGTTAATCGGATAAGTCCTAGCCCTCGGGAATAAAAAATGTGGCTATTTGAAGAGGGGGTACTTTTTCAGGTTGGGGAACGCAGATTTGGCGAACTTTAGCCTACGCCTTGGCTTCTTGTTGATCCACTTGTACATGTGCCAAAAGTTCTTGCCCCACTTCTCGGTTCGCTCAGCAAGCGGCTCGTAGCCGATGTTCCTGAGCTCGTTGGTGAACGCCAGCTCAACCAGGTGCTGGCCGCGCCCCTCGATCTTGCCCCGCTCCACAACGTCCTCACCGTATATCTCAAGGAGTGCCTCGGCTGCGACGTTGAGCACATCCCCGGTGCAAATGATTATCTTCTCGTCCTCCCCGAGTTCGAGTCGCTTGACCAGTTCGACAGCTATCCGTTTCGCCTCCACCAGGTGCGTCTTGCTCCTATAGAGTGGCATCTGGAAGTACTTCACGGCTATCATGTCGTAGATAAAATGGTCGTCCTCCGGTCGGTAAGCCCCAATGACCGTCCCGTAAAGGATGTCCCCGGTGCCTGCGTCGTCGATCTGGATTGTCAAGACCGCTTATCCCTGGAGTTTCTTGACGATCTCTTGGGCCTTGGGGAACCGGATCTCGCCTGATTCGACGAGGGCCGCGACAGCCTCGTTGATCATGTCACCGGACGCCCCGGCCATGACCACCAGGTTCCTCGCGTGGAGCCTCATGTGTCCCTGCTGAATTCCCTCCTGGGTCAACGCCCTGAGCGCGCCAAGGTTCTGTGCCAGTCCTACCGCGCACATCACCTTTCCCAGGTCGACTGCCTGATCTACTCCCAGGATCTTCCTCGCTACCTGTGCCATGGGGTGGGTCCTTGTGGCCCCGCCTACCAGGCCGACGGCCATGGGCAGGGTCATCTCGCCAGTCAGGTTTCCCTCGGCGTCCTTTCCCCACCGGCTCATGCTCTTGTACCGCCCGTCCTTGACGGCGTACGCGTGTGCACCGGCCTCGATTGCCCTGTGGTCCTGGGCGAAAGCAAGCGCGACTGCCGCGATGCCGTTCATGATGCCTTTGTTGTGTGTTGATGCCCTGTACGGGTCCGCTTCAGCAAAAGCCCACGCCGCGATGATGTTGTCAACGGCCTCTGGGCCGCCGATGTCATCCGCCTTGACTATGCACTTTACTGTAATCAGCCTCTTGTCGGCCAGGTTGCTGATGATCCTCAGCAGCGGCCTGCCCCCTGTGAGCTCACCGATGGTTGGAGCGAGTGCCTCCGCCATTGTGTTGACGGCGTTGGCTCCCATGGCGTCCCTGCAATCAACGAGTAAGTGAACTATGAGCATGGGTCCGACCTCTGTCTCAAGGGGCCTGAGTTCGATGTCTATTGCCCCTCCGCCGAACTTGACAAGAACTGGGTCTAGCTCGTTTGCCGCGGCCAGTAGTTTGTCCTTGCTGTCCTCGACTGCCTTGATGGCTTTGTCCATGTCGGGGACCTCAAGGATCTGGATCTGGCCGATCATGATGGGGTCGGTTGTGGTGGCTACCACGCCTGGACCTGCCCTCATCTTGCGGGCCATGTTGCTGGCAGCTGCCACGACGCTGGGCTCCTCACCGGCCATGGGGACCAGGTAGTCCTTGCCGTTTACCCTGAAGTTAACTGCTACGCTGAAGGGGTATGCGATGCTGCCGACGACGTTCTCCGTCATCCTGTCGGCCGCCTCGATGGTTAGACCGCCGCTTGATTTGAGCGTGGCTATCTCCTCTTCGGACAGCCCGACCCTTTCGGCTACGATCTGTATTCGTTCATCAACGGGTTTCTTGTAGAACCCTGATATTCTGCTTGAAAATTCTGAGGCCATTTGGTGTTTCCTCGTGTTGTTAAGGTTGAGGAAACAAGGGATTTAATGATTTCGAGTCAAGGCATGATTATATTCGACGCATGTTGATGGTTAACTGGTC
>CAYLJH010000264.1:0-2816 GCA_964383685.1 uncultured Candidatus Bathyarchaeia archaeon
ATCTTCCTTGGTACAATGATTCTCTCAGAAGGCTACCCATTTTTTGTTATAACCAGTAGCTGGTTATATGGGAAAAAACATTGTTTTTCTTTCTTGATATTCATACTTGATGTTGTTTTATTGTTTTGTATTGACTACTTTACTGTGTTGAATTGGCCACTTTTTTGTATGGAATGGAAGGCGTTTCTGCATAGATTGGGGTTGGGATGGGGGTGTTTTAGGGCTTCTTAGATGAAATAGAGCCTGAATGTTTCTCTAATGAAGCCCCCCCCATGCAAGGCGTGAAAGTTTTCCACATGTCTACATTTAGGGGGATTTTATCCATGTCGCTACATAAGGGGCTTCTACTAGGGTTTTCCTTGGCTCAATCGCCCATCTCCCATTGATTCCCTGCTCCGCGAGGGTCAAGTCGAGGTGGCTCATGGCGATGCCTATGTCGAGGCGATTCAAGCTCCCATATCCACTTCGTGGCTGTATGTGGAAGTGGAGCTTGCCGACATCAAGGTATATCCTCCATGGCTGTCCGTTCGAAGCGGAGGGCGCAAGGCGGATCATCTCAAGGGCAGTTGCGTATTCGCCGGCCTCATCCTTGGTCAAAGCTGTGAGGTCTTCCTTCAAAAATAGGTCGCTCCAAGGCTTCCTGTTCCTAGAACCAGCAGCCCACCTGATTAGCCTAGCTGCTGTGCGTCTTTTCTTTGGGTAGCCCACAGGTGTTGTTGCCGGGATGACCCCTGTATGGCCCAGTGCGTCTGAAAAGCCCTGTTTGTTATATGTGCCTCCAAGCCAACACGTGCCGAGGTTCAGCTGGGTGGCGAATAGTATGACCTTTTCAAAGGCGTATCCGTAGTCCTCGATACCCATGAGCGTTTTCTGGGCTGTTCCTGCGATGAAGTGTTTTGCACCTGCGATAAACCCGTATGTGCCGAGTTTACCGATTGCTTCGCTATCGATGATGGCAAATCTTGGCTTGGAGCCGAACGGCGTTCTATGATCTGATTCGATGAATGTTTGGAGCTGTTCCCTGTCATTCTCATTTAGGAGTTCCCCGTTGTAGCTTCTCCATGATGTTCTCTTTGTTATCAGATCGGTTATGGGCTCCGTGAACATGGTACCCACGGTGGCATGGAGATTGATATACTTAATGAAAGAGGATTAGACGAATGTCTCGATAAGCTTCTTAATGCTTTTGAAATCATCAGAAAGCTGACCTGTTGTTATTGTCTTGAAGCTGAGATCACCGTACATCGCAATCGCGTTCTCGTGGCGTTCCACTTTATCAGCGCATACATCGGACACGACGAGGGGCAGGTAGTTTCTCAGGTACGCGGAGTTGGCAGTGAAGAGGACGCATACGCTGGTCTCAAGGCCAGCTACGAGTACTGTCTTGATGCCTTGTGATTGCAGGTGATTATCCAGATCAGTCCCGATGAATGCGTCAAAAGTCTGTTTCTCGACGATCTTCTCACCATTCAATGGCTCCGCAAACTCTGTGAACTCGACTCCCTCCGTTCCAGAGATACACGGGGTCTGTCCCCTTCCCTCTGGGCGGTAGAAGAGCATCCAGTCGCTCCTGTCGGGCTGGAACACGGACTTGACGTGGATAATGCGATATCCCCTCTCCCTACTGAGTGACAGGAGTTTCGCGACGTTCTCAGGGAAGGCTTTGAATGCCGGGTCTCCGCTCATGGGGTCCCAGAAATCTTTCTGGATATCGACGAGAATCAAAGCTATCTGTTCGGGTTTCATTGTGGGTCCTCCAGGGGTGCGTTTGATGCGTGGAGGTGCTGTATAAGCCACTCGCCGTGCAACCTCCTGAGGACGAGGGTCCTCCTGCTCAAGTCCCCATCCCTGATTTGGAACGTTGCTATCGCTGCATCCCCGAACCTTTGGACCTTGACATCCTCCACATCAAACCTGATGCCGTCCAGTCCCGCCGCTTGTATCTTAGAGATGACTTTAGAGAACGCCCTGCCAATCTCTTCTTTACCGTCGAGAAAGGTAGCCTGATGGGCTATCGGGAAGAAGGCCGTGGCATCATCGGCATAACACATCAACATATCATCTAAATCCAGCTTAGAAAACGCGGAAATGAACCTGCTCAAGGTTTCCTGGATACCGTCCATGATATCACGTGTTTTTCTGGGAATATAGGGTATCGGGTACCGAAAATCGCGATTAGCACACGGAATCATATCTTCTAATTCGCGCCTTATTTCTGGGACAAGTATTTGAGTCGGGACTCTCAATGCATGTGAAAGGAGTCCAACGGTATGAGCGGTTTTATCAAGAGGCTTGAGGAGGCAAAGTTACTGCTCCCCCCGCTGGCCGGCTACACTGATTACCCGTATAGGCAAGTCCTTTCGGAGTTCGAACCCCCGTTCCTCTGCACCGAGATGGTTAACCCTGAAGCTCTTGTCAGGGAGAGCCAGCGAACCATGGAGATGGTGAGGATGGTTAAAGGAGCCCACCTGAACGGCGTCCAACTGGTGGGAAGTGACGAGGAATCCATGCGGAAGGGAGCGGCCATTGTGGAGTCATTGGGGTACGATTACATCGACATCAACATGGGGTGCACAGTCAAGACGGTTACCAGGACAGGGGCCGGTCTCTCATTGATGATGGATGTGAAGAAGGCGGTTTCAGTGACCTCGGCGGTGGTTGGGGCGGTGGACATCCCTGTCACGTGCAAGATGAGGTTGGGGGCAACTGAGGCCGATAAAAACGCGCTGACCTTGTCCCGGAAATTAGTTGACATCGGGATATAGGCGATCACGGTACACGGAAGGACTGGCGAGAAAAAATTCGGGCTTGAGGTG
>CAYLJH010000265.1:0-2810 GCA_964383685.1 uncultured Candidatus Bathyarchaeia archaeon
GAACCCGTACATGAACAGGCTCATTATGATGGGTACCCCGGTGAAATCGAATTTGAGGTTGGGGTACCATGGGAATGGTATCTTCATGCCAGAGTACTTCAGGGTGTAATCAAACACGATTACCAGGGCCGCCATAATCGCGGTTCCGGTTAGAATCGTCGTCCTGTTCTGCTTTCCCATCCTGATCACCAACTCTTATCCAGAACACGGTTGGAATAAAAAATTAGCTACAACTGTGGATGTTTTTAGACACCTAGCGTCTGCCTCATCCGCTGGTATTCTTCCTGAGTGATCTCTCCCCGCGCGTACCTCATGTTCAACATATCAAGTGGGCTCTGCTGGGGCTGCTGGAAGTTTGGCGGCGGAGGTGGAGGGGGCACGGCCATTGACCTGAACAAGGTCTCGGATGTCTTCTCAAAGCTCCATGACTGTTTGCCCAGGTGCCCCTTGTTACGTATGATGCCGATTGGCTCGACGGCTATCCTGTTCATGGCCTTCTCCAGCTCGTCAACGAAGGGCTCGATGGCTTTCTTGGGGACTTTCTTAAGACTTACCTCCTCCCCATTCTCCTTCTGGAACCGGATTGACCCATAGGAGACCCTCCCACGTTCGGCGAACATTAGTTTGAGCTGTGTGTAGGGGATTACCACGAGGTCGTACCTGCCAAGGTGTTTCTCGTTGAAGTAGATGATGCGTGAATCCGTCAGCACCGTTCAGTCAGGCTTGCTGGTTATTGTGGTGGTCTTCAAGGCTTCAATGACGGGCTCATCCGGCTTCAGGTTCTCTAATAGACCCTTTGGCAATTCCATGAATGAGCATACCCATCCTCTGATAATTAATTATCGGATTCAAGCTTGAGCTGGTGGCCGAACCTCTCTTTCTTGGTCCTCATGTAATCCTCGTCGAACTCGTGAACCGGCAACTCAAGTGGGACCGTGGAGTTGATAGTTATGCCATAGGAACGCAGCTGCTTGACCTTGTCCGGGTTATTGGTCAGCAGCCTGATGCTCTTTATCCCCAGTTTCCCGATCATGGCTGCGGAGACCTCGTAGTCCCTCTCATCCGGTTCAAAGCCCAGGTGGAGGTTGGCGTCGTATGTGTCAAACCCTGCGTCCTGAAGCTGGTATGCCTTGATCTTGTTGACCAGCCCGATTCCCCTGCCCTCCTGCTGCATGTAGAGGAGGATCGCATGGTCTTCATCCTCCATCATCGAGAGAGCCGTGTGGAGCTGGGGGCCGCAATCGCACCGCATTGATCCGAGGGCATCGCCGGTCAGGCAGCTACTGTGCAACCTTGTTAGTACATCCTCCTTCCCGTGCACATCACCTTTGACCACCGCAATGTGGTCCCTGTGATCCTTGTTGTTGGCGAACCCCAGTATCATGAATGACCCATACAGGCTGGGTAACTTGGCGACCGCAACGAGGTTTATGCAAAGGTTCTTGGAACAGTTTTCGCAGTCCCAGTCAAACTGGCACGTCTTGTACTCCTCGATATCGAGTTCCCTCAGCTCGTAGTATGACTCGGACAAAATAGCTCAGGTGTGAATTTGCGTCGGCTCTGGATAACATTTTCCTGTCATCAAATGGTTAGGTGTCGCTGCCCAAAGCCCTTAAAAACTTAGAATGGTTAGTACGTGGAAGTGATGGATGTGCATCAACTCCAATATCTACCAGCGGAGTCACTGATCTCCGCAAACTGATTCTTCGTACCCTTAATGATAACCAACTACTGGTCCTGAACTCTGTCGCAGATCAGGAACAGAGTCTTACAAGCCTACTTAGGAGGCTATCCGAGGAATACGGAATTCCCTTATCTACGCTGAAACTGAACGCGCGTATACTACGAGAACTCAACCTCATCAGCTACGGGTCTATCCGTGACAAGAGGGCGGCACAGCTTGAAAACCTGGGCAGCTTCGTTGTCAAGCTCCTGATGGATGACCCATGGAGGGCGAATGTACAGTTCGCTGATTAGCGGTATTCGTCCGGGATCTCTCCGCCCTGCATGATCTCGTTGATCCGTGCGTCTATTTCCGTGATAATCTTCTTTCTATCCACCTTTCCCATTATGGTCAATGGAACGGACTCTCTGAACGTTATCCTGGTGGGCACCATATACTCCTCAAGCTGATCCGCACATAGGCTCAAAAGTTCTTTCTCTAATTTCTCTGAACCCGTCACGTCTTCTCGGGGGACTGCAATAGCCCTGATATCAGTGGAGCATCTCAACGGGTCGGGGACCCCGAACGCCACCGCGTACTCGACATCTGAATGAGATGTGAGAGTCTCCTCGACCTTTGTTGGCCACACAGTCCGGCCATCCGCGACTATCCTGTCGCTTTTCCTCCCAACGATGTAGAGGTAGCCGTTTTCATCAACCCTGCCGATGTCCCCCGTGTATAGCCAGCCCTCTCGGATGGCCTCTTTTGTCGATTCCTCGTTGTCTAGGTATGACTTCATGAGCTGTGGCCCCCTGACGATTATCTCCCCGTCCTTGTTGGGCGGCATCTCGATCTCCCCGAGCTGGAGGTCCATTATCTTGACCTCGGTGTCCGGGTATGGTAACCCGGTGCTCTCGTAGTTCGGGTCACCCTCAACCGGGGTGGCTGATATTATAGGCCCCGCCTCTGTGAGCCCGTATCCCTGGTACATCCTCGCGCCCGAGACCTCCTCGAAAGCCTTCATGATATCAACTGGGATCGAGGCTCCGCCTGATGCGCAGGTTGTCAGACTGGTGAGATCGTACTTGTCGAGGCCCGGGTAATCCAGCACCTGCCTGATGAGCCGTGGTATCAGCGGGAAATGGGT
>CAYLJH010000266.1:0-2809 GCA_964383685.1 uncultured Candidatus Bathyarchaeia archaeon
AGATAGCCGAGGTCATCCAGATCGCAATGGCCCTGAGCAGCGGCGCGCCTATTGCGCACAGGAACATCGCCCTGGACGTATAGTCCAGACTACCCATTCACTATTTTAATTGCAAATGTAATTTTCTATACATGTCCTCTCTCCGCGTTGAACGTGATTTCCTAGGCGACGTGTACGTCCCATCTGATGCCCTATACGGCGGGTTCACTGTACGTGCATCTGAGATCTTCCAGATATCAGGTCAAAGAATTCATCCCCTATTCATGAAATCGCTGGCTGAGGTGAAGAAAGCAGCCACCGAGGCCAATTACGAGCTCGGGCTTCTTGACGATAAAATCTACGAGGCTGTCCTAGTTGCACTGGACGAAATTCTTGAGGATAAGCACAATGAGATGTTCCCCCTCGATGTCTTCCAAGCGGGAGCTGGAACCCCCTGGAACATGAACATGAATGAGGTGGTGGCAAACAGGGCGAACCAGATACTGGGACATCCCCTCGGCGAGTACTTCCCTGTCCACCCCAACGACCATGTCAACATGTCCCAGAGCAGCAACGACGTGATACCAAATGCCATCAGGGTCACTTCAATCAGGCTGGTCTCTCAACTCCTCGCCTCCATTGATAAACTTGAGCTGAGCTTGAGTTCCAAGGCCGTTGATTTCAATGACATACTGAAGAGCTCAAGGACGCACGCAAGGGACGCAGTCCCCATCACACTGGGGCAGGAGTTTTCAGCCTACGCCAGCATGGTCAAGTCCCATTCAGCCGGTATCAGTAGCTCAACTGACCCTATGAGCACGATATTCCTAGGGGGGACAGCATCAGGTACAGGTATCAACACCCACCCCGATTACTCTGCCCTCGTTCTCAGACATCTTAGGGATATCACCGACCTTGATCTGGTTCACGCGCAGGACAAGATCCACCTTACCCAGTTCATGTCTGATTTCATGCGCCTGATGAACGCCCTTTCGGCCTTCAGCGTTGATCTCGTGAAGATGAACAACGACCTGATGCTCATGAGCAGCGGCCCACGGACGGGCCTCTCAGAGATCCGGCTTCCCCCCGTCGAACCTGGCTCCAGTATCATGCCGGGGAAAATCAACCCCAGCATCGTGGAAGCGGTGAACATGGTCTGCTTCCAGATACAGGGCAACCGGTTGGCGGTGGAGAACGCCACAGGGTCAGGGTTATTTGATCTCAATGTCTACACGCCGGTCATGGCCTTCAACATCTTCAACTCCCTTGAATGGCTCACCAACGCCGTCAGCGCCCTCGACAAGAGATGTATTCAGGGGATAGAGGCTAACCGGGAGGTCCTGGAGGGGTATTACACCGGTTCCAACGCCTTGGTGACCCTCATCAGCCCAGTGATTGGCTACGAAAAAGCAGCGAAGTTAGCGAGGGCATCCCAAGAGACCGGGATAAACGCAGGTGAGCTCGCGGTCACGCGGGGGTACATCACTCGGGACGACCTTGACGCGATCCTATCAACCCCCACCGGGCCAAACCTCCACATTGTCAAAAAGATCAAGGAGAAGGGAAAATGATCAAACATGATGTCTTGATCATCGGGGCCGGAATCTCTGGGTTAATGACTGCGCTTGAAGCGTCCAAGACCGCTGACGTTGGGGTGCTCAGCAAGGTCCATTCCGTCAGGAGCCACAGCGGGGCCGCCCAGGGCGGTATAGCCGCCTCCCTTGGGAACGAGGAGGAGGACAGATGGGAGTGGCACATGTTTGACACAGTCAAGGGAAGCGATTATCTTGCAGATCAGGACAAGGTGGAAGTTCTGGTCAGGGAGGCCCCTCAAGCCTTGATAGAGCTTGAGCACATGGGTGTGCCATTCACTAGGAACGAGGACGGGTCTATTGCCCAACGCTTCTTTGGGGGCCATACGCGGGCTTTCGGTGAGGCACCTGTAAGGCGGGCGTGTTACGCTTCGGACAGGACGGGCAGGGTCATAATGAACAACGTGTACGACCACGCCTTGGCACGGGGCGTGAAGGTGTACCACGAGCACTTTGCGTTCAGGCTCCACCGGGAAAATGGGCGAGTCACGGGTGTGACCTGCTTCGACCTAGCCACCAGCGAGGTGAATACCATCCACGCAAAGGCTGTGGTGATCGCCACTGGCGGGATGGGGCGGGTGTTTCAAACTACGAGCAACGGCAACGTGGCGACAGGGGACGGTCTAGCCCTCGCGCTTGATTCCGGCGTCCCCCTCATGGACATGGAGTTCATCCAGTTTCACCCCACGGGCTTCCACGGGCTGGGGGTGCTGGTCACCGAGGCCGCCCGAGGTCAGGGCGGGATACTGAGAAACGATTCCGGGGAACGGTTCATGGAGCGGTACGCCCCCTCCATCAAGGACCTGGCCCCGAGGGACATGGTGTCAAGGGCCATACTGACTGAGATACGGGGGGGACGGGGAAGGAACGGCGAGGGCTACGTCTACCTGGACCTCACCCATCTTGAGGAAGGGGACGTGGAGGAGAAGCTCAGCGAGATAACCGAGATATCAAGGAACTTTCTCGATATCGACCCAGTCAAGGAGCCCATACCCGTGGCCCCCACTTGTCACTACATGATGGGGGGCGTGCCGACTGATGTAAACGGGGCTGTCCCAGGGGTGGAGGGGCTCTACTCGGTGGGTGAATCAGCTTGTGTCAGCGTCCACGGCTCAAACAGGCTGGGTTGCAACAGCCTCATCGACCTCGTGGTCTTCGGGAAGCGAGCCGGGAGAACCGTGTCTGATTACGTTTCCGGAGTTGAATGGGGCAGTGAACCAGATAGTTCAGGTGAATCA
>CAYLJH010000267.1:0-2804 GCA_964383685.1 uncultured Candidatus Bathyarchaeia archaeon
TGTAAGTGGTCAGGTCGAGCTCCCTGCCAAGGTACGTGAATGTCTCCGTCCTGTTGGCAAGCTTGATGTCCACGAAGGTCAGCCTGTTCATCTCCACGACGTCCTCGGGCACAGTCACCCTGCCGGTCTCCGTTGAGATCACGGGGTTGTTGTAGAAGACGCCGGTGATCTGGTCAGGGTAATCGTTTCCCCCCATCTGGCTGAGCCCCCAGTAACCAAGTACGATTACCAGGATGACCCCCATCACCATGGTGTTCCTATCTAAGCCTTTTTTCTCTTCCTGCTGCTGCCTCTTTCGCTTGTTTCGATTCTTCCTGCTTTTCTTCTTTCCCATTCTATTCATCTCTGTTGTTTATCGTTATAATACCGCCGTCGATCATGTCGACGACCTTGTTTGCCATCACCGTACGTGATAGATCGTGGGTTACAAACACTATGGTTTGCCCCTCCTTGTTGAGGTCGGATAGCAGACTCATTATCCCGTCCCCTGTCTTCTGGTCCAGGTTACCCGTGGGCTCGTCCGCCAGGAGTATCTTGGGGTCGTTCACCAGCCCCCTGGCCACTGCCACCCGCTGCTGCTCCCCTCCGCTCAGCTCAGTTGGCTTGTGGTCTGCCCGCTCATCCAGGCCCACCTTCTCAAGGCTGTCGTATGCCCTGTCCTCCTGCTCTCCACCGTCGACCCCGTCAATTGACAGGGGGAGCATCACGTTCTCCAGCGCCGTCAGGTACGGGAGAAGCTCAAATGTCTGGAAAATGAAGCCAACATTTTCCCTCCTGAACTTTGCCCTCAGGCGCTGGCTCAGGCTGTAAATGTCCGACTCGTTGACTGTGACCCTGCCCGTGTTTGGCGTCAGGAGCCCACCCAGGGTGTACAGTAGCGTGGATTTCCCGCTCCCGCTGGGCCCCGTGACGGCCATAAAGTCCCCCTCGCTGATTCCTAGGTTCACGTCCAGAAGTGCGTTGACCTGGTTCCCGCCTATGATGTAGCTCTTGGTTACGTCGGTTACGTTTATCATCTAAATCGCCTTCAATGCGCTCACTGGGTCTATCTTGGTGGCCCTCCACGTCGGGTACAGGCTCGCCACCAGGCATGACACCACAGAGATGCCAAGTGATAGCGGTACCACGAACGTCGGGACGTTGCTGATGCTAGTGGCCGTGGACAACATCAGGGGCCCGATCAGGATCGATGCCCCCACTCCAAGCCCCGCGCCGAGCACGCCTCCCACTAGGCCAAGCAGGACTGCCTCGAACAGGAATATCTTGTACACGAAGATGCTGTCCGCTCCCAGGCTCAGGAAGACGCCGATCTCTCTCCTCCTCTGGTGGACTGATGAGACCATGGTATTCATGACGCCTACGCACCCCGCCACCAGGACGACTGATGCCAGCCCCAACGAGAATTTGGCGGCCTGCTCGACTGCCATCATCCTTGTCTCCACGGCCTGCTTCACCGGCGTGGCCTTGACGCTGGGTATGGCGTCCATTATCTGCTGGGAGATTTCCTCGACGGGGCAGTCTGAGCATAGCGCACCGATGTCCACCACGCTGACCTTACCCGGCAGGCCCATCATGTCCTGGGCCGTGGCCAGGGGCACGAAGACCGTGTAGTCGTCGTTGGACCCTGTCTCGGAGAGGTATCCCACCACCGTGAAAGTCCTCTCGTTCAGCTCAATGGATGAGCCGATGGAGAGCTCAAGGGCGCTGATTACCTGAGACCCGAGTAGAGTCTCGTCGCTTCCCGGCTCTGGGACCTCGCCGTTGATCTCCCACCAGACCTTGAGGAGCCTCTCATCGCCGGC
The DNA here is from genome assembly GCA_964383685.1 of uncultured Candidatus Bathyarchaeia archaeon. GTDB lineage: Archaea > Thermoproteota > Bathyarchaeia > TCS64 > TCS64 > RBG-16-57-9. The sequence continues at coordinate 1,803 of CAYLJH010000267.1, forward strand.
GTTCACTCCGACCATGAGGAGGTTTGATTCCTCGAACACTGTCTGGCCGAAAAGCTTCGGCGAGACTATCCTGATGTTAACCGCGTTGGGTATTGTCTCAAGGTTTATGAGATCTGCCTCGTCAAAGGTGGAGCTGCCGACGGTAACGCTGCCGTAGGGCACGCTGATGCTCTTTGTGTCAGGTGTGACCACTATGTTCGGCCCGTATTTCTCCACCTCTTCCCCTATCTTGATCTCCATGCTGTTGGAGATGGTGACTGTTGCAACGATGACGGCTATGGCCAGGATCAGGCCGATTGAGTTGAGAACTGTTCTTCCCTTTCGCCTTGCCAGGTTCTTGAGTACGAGGTTTTCTGTGCGCATGTCTTGGGTCACTGGGTATTGTTTATATGCCTCTGCGGCGAACTACACTGCGTAGTTGCTACATAGGATATAAAGCTAACTACGGGTGGTAGTTATGACCTCTGACACTGACTGGATAGATTTTCAACCCCATAAGCAGGACCTGGGCAAGGTATTGGGTGACCTGGAGGCTGATATCATGACAACCATCTGGGCCCTCCAGAGCGGCGATGTCAAGACCATACACAGGGAGCTCAACAAGGAGAGGAAGGCCGCGGTGACCACGGTGGCAACCGTCTTGGACCGCCTCAACAAGAAGGGGCTGGTCCAGAGAGAACTCGTCAAGGGCGCTGGGATTCGCTACGTGTACAGCCCGGCCATGACGAGGAACCAGTTTGACTCCACGATAGTAAGGAACGTTTTCAAGGGACTGTTTGAATCCTTTGGTGAGTCCGCCATTTCATACCTGGCCCAGACCACGGGGATCGAGGACCAGGACGCCTTGGAGGAACTCAGGAAGAAACTTGAGAAGCTCAAGGATGAGTAAACAGTGCTGGAAGCGGTCAGGGGGTTCTTAGCGCCCTATGTCAACGTCATCTTCATTTCGACGGCCATATCAGCGATAAGCCTGCTCACTTTGAGGGCTTTCAATATCGACGC
>CAYLJH010000268.1:0-2412 GCA_964383685.1 uncultured Candidatus Bathyarchaeia archaeon
AACCCGTTGGATAGCGCCTTGAGCAGCTCGACCCTGTCGATGAGGAGGGTGTTGAACGCGACGTAATCAACGAAAGTTACGGGATCAGCGCCGACGCAGACAAGGTCATTGATGTTCATTGCCAGCGCGTCCTGTGCAAGGCCGGTGAACCACGATGCGTCACCTGTCTCTTTGTAGTTGATGTAGGACATGATGGGCTTGCTGCCGGCACTGTCCGTGTGGGTCACGAGGCCCATATCAGGGTCAGCTGGGTCCCTCTGGATGACGCAGAAAGCGTCAGGGTACAGGTTATCAATGACAGGCTTGAAGGTCTCGATGCCCTTCTTCTTTATGTCAACTCCCAGCTCCTCGTACCTTGACATGTTTCACACCTTGCCTATGGGATGCTGCGAGGGATTATAAAAGTGAGTCGAGGACGGAGCGGTCCACGGCGTAGACGCCCATTCCGGGCTCCCCGAGAAGGTTCTTGAAAACTGAAGGATAGCTGTCTTCAATGACGAGCCAGATAGGGGTGCCTCTTTCACCGTAGTAAGTCCAGATGGACACTTCCTGCACGTAGAGCCACTCCAAGTACGTTCTCGACCCGTTCAGTCCGTAGTAATGGGGTGAGTAGTGGTTGCTAATGATGTCCACCGGATCGACGCCGTGGGCGTTAGAAAGGCGGTAGACAATGCTGGGCATATCACATACTATCCTGCCCCCAGTGTACAGGGCCGAGATATCATCGGCGATGGAAAACTCGTTTTGAACCGTTCCCTGTAAAGCCACGTATTCAGGAATGACGAGAAAGCCCGACAAGAGGATCAACAAGACACCCACTCTAAGGACTCTGCCGGTACTCAGCACTATACTGGACATTTCCAACCTGGAAACGGCGTGGAAAAGCAGGGGCAGGCCGATTGCGGTAATTGGGATGAAGAAACGCATCATCAGAAGCAGGTGTACCCTCTCCGAGTCAAAATAAGGCAAGACGAGGGGGGACATCACTATCGCGATGGACGCCAGGTATAGCTGGGGCTGATACCGAATCCACTTCCGCCTAGCCATCCAGGGGATGAAAAGCAGCCCGGTGATGCCTAACAGGATTATCAACAGGCCGGAGGGGGACGCCGTCCAGATAAACGACCTCGATGATAGCCACCGGTACATTGTGTAGGCGAAAGGGCTTCCCCTGTAGGTTGACGTGAAACCCCCGAATACGCTGTACAGGCTCCAGTAGAGGGGGTACAGGGGGTTACCGGTAACGGAGTATATGTGGAGCGTCGGAACCCCCCACCCCATCAGCCAGCCGAAGAGGTAAGGCTGGGAGTCCGTTTGAAGCCTCTCCCTCAGCAGGAACCCGGAAAGGATGAGCACTGATACCATGGTGTACTCCACCCTGCTGTGGCACGCGAGACCCAGGAGGAGCCCCGAGACGAAGAAACGCTCCCTCATCAAGAGCAGCGATGAGAGGACCATGGTCAAAGCCACCGTGTCCTGCATGGCCACTGAATCGAAGACCACTGAAATCGGGAACAACGCGAACGCTAGGCCCGACCCCCTGGCGTTCTCCAGGCTGTAGTAGCCCTTGGCTATCTTGTAGACAAGGACCGAGTTGAACGAGCCCATGACCACGTTGAAGACCCTGTAAATCTGGATGCTGTTGACCCTGAGCAGCCACATCAGGGACGCCTGGATGAGGTGAGGGATCATGCCCCAGTAGTACTCAGAGCCGGTGAGGTCATACATCCTCCCCTGGCCCAGACCTATCTTCAGCGTGTAATAGCTGATCTGCCAGTGGTGGTAACTGTCGCTGTCCCAGTCAATGGGGGTCATCAGATACATCAGGAACCGGACTGCGAAGGCGACCATGAATACCCACTTCCATTCGCGTTCGCGGAACCATTTGAGGGCCATCGATATGTCAAGGAAGATTGACAGTTATATGTGTTTAATAAAAGTAAAAGTTTAGAGGAGGACCTTGAGCTCTGGGTCTGTCTTCTGCAGCTCACGGCAGGCATCGATGGTCTCGAACGCCCTCCTGATATGGGGGATGGTTATTGACCCGCCCACGATGAGGCTCACGTTGAGGGACTCGTACAGCTCGTTATCCGTGGCACCCAGCTGGATGAGCCTGATAATGTGGTACGTGACGCAGTCATCGCACTTCAACACCATGCTTGTGGTGAGGCCGCAGAACTCCAAGGTCTTCTCATCAAGCTCGCCTGGCTCGTATGCCCTGCCGTCAAGTGCCCAGAAGCGTTTGAGGCCCAGGTGGCCGCTGTTTGTGATCCTGTCGTTCATCCTGTGCCTGAACTTGTTGTACTCGATCAAATCTCTCATAATAAACGTTGTATATCTAAGTCTATTTAAGACCTCTCATTTACAATGGAATGAAAACAATAGAACATTCTGGGGGATGAAGGGTTAAAA
>CAYLJH010000268.1:2422-2802 GCA_964383685.1 uncultured Candidatus Bathyarchaeia archaeon
GTACTACCGTTTTTGCATGCGCGCGCGTCTCAGTGTATATTTAATAAAAAAGGAAAATAATTAGGACGTTACCGTGTGGCGTTTTTCCATTGGTGCATTAGCTTAACCAGTTTATGGCCAACTTCAGCTTCATGTCTGAGTCGTTCCCCCGCAAATACCTCCGCAAGGTGCTCAGGTTTCTCCCTAGCTGCCCAACCTGTAAACTCCGTGAAAGCTGCCTCTACTGCCTTCCTCGTTTCAGGTTTTGCCTCAAGGTGAAGAGCCTCTATTTTACCATCTCTGAACTTGAACTCGGCCTCGTAATGTGCCTCATTGATGCCTGCTGCTTTGAGCCAATCGTTGCGCTCCGTAACTTCAGCGTAGACGGTCTCGCCTTCGAC
>CAYLJH010000269.1:0-2788 GCA_964383685.1 uncultured Candidatus Bathyarchaeia archaeon
GTGGTGCTGGACGACAGATGCGGTGGTTGTACAAGGTGTATCACGGTCTGCCCTGGCCTCGCCATCTTCATGCAGTTGATCAGGGACGGGAAAGGTTACGTGACCATGCCCTACGAGCTCAACCCTGAACCAACCATTGGCGCTGAGGTGGACATGATGGACAGGTCAGGGAAAATAGTTGGAATTGGTACCATAGTACGCCCGACGTACCGTGCAAGGGACGACTCGGTCCCCAGGTGGGTCGTGACGGTGGAGATGGACGACCCCGATCTTACCTACGAGGTAAGGGCATTCAGGATAAGGTCCTGATTACTCCAAACAGGTTGTTTAGACCCAGCCTGAAGTGGAGAGAATGCTTGTTGAGTTTACAGATATTATGTTGGATTATTCTGCTGGGTTCTATCCCTGCAATGGATTGAATACCAATATGACCCGGCCCCAGCAGATGGTTGAACCTTGTTTTTGTTGGTATAAAGGGCTGGGGCTGTCCTGACCTGACCAGACAGGTGAAAATGACAAGGTAAATTCGTGGGATGAAATAAAAAATGTCGTCGAGGCGCATTACAATCCTGCGCTCAACATCAGATTGATGAAAAGATCAATCTACAGGGTTAGAAGGCTCTCTTTTACCTTCTCGGAGAGGTAGTTCGAGGTCTCAGGCTTTGAGAGCTTTGAGGAGTACAATCTCCTGTGGCCGCCCTTGCCCGTGGTCTCAACATAGTCAAGAAGACCGTTGTCAACAGATGCGTTTAGGAAGTTGATGATGCTAGCCCTGCTGATGGTGCCGGTTAGCTGATTGTTTGCCTGCTCCCACACCTGGCGAGAGCTTAGTGTCTCCTCGCTGTTCCAGAGGATGTCAAGTGAGATGATCTGGTATGGCTTGAAGAACATGCCAAACCCTGTTTCCGTTAAATCTAGATTTAGATTCATTACCCAACCTACATCTATCAATACGTTATAAACCTTGTCAAAATACGCTCGTGGACTAATTATCTGATAAATACTATGGATAGTGAAAGAAATGGATCTCAAGATAACTGAATGCCAATGACTTTTATCTGACATAGAAAGGATTAATCCTAGATTCACATGAAAACAGTCCATATAGATAAAGCCGAGGTGGTAAAAAAACCCGCACGGGGTAAGGTCCCAAAAACTCTACACATCTGAAAATGCATCAATAATGCACCTAGTCCTGGAGCCGGGAGAGAAACTCAGGCAACACATTACGCCTGTTGATGTCTTCTTCTTCGTTCTTGAGGGAAAGGGAATAGTCGAGATCGGTGACGAGAAAAAAGAGGTCGAAAAAGGCACGTCCATTGACAGCCCCAAGGGAATCATGCACTGCTGGTACAATGAAAGCACGGAGAGGCTAAGGATCATGGTTGTAAAAGTACCGTTCCCAACCGAGCCAACAATATTCCTGAACTAAAAGCCCCAAATAATTTACCCGTCATCAAGGCTGGTCCCAGCCTCTGAAACGGGAATATTAGACAAAGCTAAGAATTGGTTACTGGGCCTTTGCCCCGTATTTCTCCCAGCTCACGATCTCGTCCAGGCTCTTCCGCTCCTTTGGCGAAGGCGTCTCGTCGGCCTCACCCAGGGTCATCAACGCCACGACCTTGAAGTTACCCGGCACCCCCAGCAGCTCGCTGACCAGCTCCTCCCTGTTTGACTGCCCCATCCAGCACGTCCCCAGGCCCAGATCCGTCGCCGCCAGCACCATGTGCTCAAACGCCACCCCCAGGTCGTTGATACACCAGTTCGGGGACGCCGCTTGGTCCGCCAGACCTACAATCATGGCGGGCGCAGATGCAGCCCACTCCTGCTTCGCCAGCTTCTTGATGGCCTCCGCGTCCTCCACCACAATGAAATGCCATGGCTGCCTGTGGCTCGCCGACGGCGCGATCCGCGCTGCCTCAAGTATGGCCATTATGTTTTCCCTCGACACCGGCGTGTCCTTGTACTTGCGAATGCTCCGCCTCTTCTCGATGACTTTTTTGAACTCCATTACGATCCCTTGAGTCATTGAAAGGGGCGATAATAAGAGAATCCCCTTCAACTCAAAAAGGAAGGGCGCGCGGAAATACGGATAGGAACTGGGCTTACTCTAGGATCATGGTCTTTGTGTTGAGCGCTGGAATGGTCCTCTCAAGAGTCAATACTGCTCCCTGTGCAGGTCTCAGCTCAATCCTGAACGTATCATACGCACCGCTGTACGCGTCACTTGTGTTCAGGTGAGCAGCGTTTGCAACAGTAGCATATGTAATCACTACCTGCCACCTTTCACCGACCTCGATGAGGGTGTCGCCGTCGCCGACGTCCTCAGAGAGTGCTCCTCCGGTCTTGGTACCGTCCTTGATGACGCCAAAGACGTAGGGGTTGCTGTACGTGATGATCAGCTTGTCTCCTGCAGTATCGATTGGCTCCTCACCCTGAGACAATCGTACATAGAAGCTGGTCTTGGTCATATTACCGCTTGCAATGTCGAACTCACCGATGAGGTCTCCATCTGCCTGAAGGCTGCTTGTTGCTTCCATCGTACCCTCAGAGATACCCGTCTGGCTTTTCTGTGCGGTAAAAAAGCTCGTGTTCAGCACTACGAAGCTGAAGGCGGCTGCTATGATGATGAATGCTACGATTATGATGGCTATTTTTAGACCAGTCATTCCTCTTCGCTTGATTGGATTGTTTCTACTCATTAGACCTTAGTCTTAATTAGGTTTTTCTGGTTGTAGAACGGCTTGTTTATTAATAATTGGGAGTAATTCCACCCGGTAGCCCAGTA
>CAYLJH010000270.1:0-2785 GCA_964383685.1 uncultured Candidatus Bathyarchaeia archaeon
TCGCAGAAATCGAGTTAACCTTAACCCCAAACATCAGAATAACACGCCCCACACCCTCGAAACCTTTAGCAAAACAGGTTTGATACTCGTTTGTTCACCAATATAATGTCCAAAATATACAATTAATCCAATTATTACCAGAGAAATAGATGGGGGAGAAGAGATTTTCAAATAGATATGCAAGTAAAATGTATATTGGATTTCCAGATTTACTGATTCATAATTTTACATGCGCAGGCGCGTGGTCTCTCTTTCTGTTAAGCGATTTTTTTGTTTGTACTGCCCCGGAAACCTTATTTTTGGGCACAGTTTGATCACGCCGACCGCGAGCGAAAAATAAGCAATAAAACAACCCAGTTACAGTGAGATGAATGGAGCCGGGCAAGGGATTCGAACCCCTGTAGATCTGCTTTGCAGGCAGACGCCTAAAACCGCTCAGCCAACCCGGCGCGTAATCTCTTTAGCCGAACCGACCGTTAAAACCTTTTTGATATGGTGGGACCGCCCGGATTCGAACCGGGGATCTCTCGGACCCAAACCGAGAATCGTACCAAGCTTGACCACGGTCCCAGCGGAACACCTGTACGGTAAAGAAGTTATTAAAGATTCGTCTAGCCGTACCGTTGCTTTGATTTCTCAAGGGCAGCCACCACGGGCAGGGTCTCTCCTGCTAGCATGCTCAGCATGGCCCCGCCGCCTGTTGATACGTGGCTCATGGAGTCCCTGATCCCCAGCATCGATGTCATCCCGCCCATGTGCCCGCCCCCCACCACCGTGTACCCTTTACAGCGGGCCATGCTCCTGAGAAGCTCCTTGGTCCCTATATCAAAGCCCCTCCTCTCGAACATGCCCAGCGGGCCCTCCGCGACCACGGTGCCCGCCTTGTTGATTATGCTGGTGAACTGTGCCATGGTGTTGAGTCCGATATCGTAGATGTTCTTCTCCTCAGTGATGCTGCCAATGAACACCTCCACCCTCTCCCCCTTCACGTCCATTGCCACGTCCATCGGGAGGATTATCTTTCCTGGGAACTCTTCGAGTAGCCCCTTGCAGACCTCGACCTCGTCCTTCCCGGCCTGGTCCAGTTCCTCATACCTGATACCCATGTGACCCTTGGCCATCTGGAAGCTATCCGCGACAAGCCCCCCGATTAGAATGCTATCCGCGATCCCGTCCCGCAGGACCCTGTTGATGACAGGGATGCGCTCCGATACCTTTGCGCCTCCCAGGACGTAGACGCTGGGCCGGGCAGGGTTACCGATCACCCTGTTGAGGGCCGAGAGCTCGCTCTCCATCAGCCTGCCAGCCACCATCGGGCACTTGAGGCTGAGTCCGACGAGGCTTGCCTGGCTCCTGTGTGCGGCCGCGAACGCGTCGTTGACGAAGATGTCCACGTACTGGCTCATGGTCTTGACGAACTCCGTTGATTGCAGCTCCTCCACTGGGGCCCTGATGTTCTCCTCCTCGTTCATCCTGACGTTGTTTAACAGGAGAACCTCGCCGTCCTTGAGGTCCTTTATCATCTCTTTGGCCTCCTCCCCGATGATGTCATCGGTGTACTTGACGGGCTTTTCGATGTACATCTGGAGTACCTTGGAGTGGCTCTCAAGGCTGGTGAAATCGTACTTGCCCGGCCTGCTCTGGTGTGCCCCTATGATGAGCTTCGCCTCGCTCAGGCTATTGACAGTCGGCGTTATAGCCTGTATCCTCGTGGCGTCGAGTATGCGCTTGCTGGCGGGGTCCAGGGGGCTGTTGATGTCAGCCCTTAGGAAAACGGTCTTGCCTGAAACGTCTATGTCATCCAGTGATAGAAAGTCATACACCATAAGGGCATCTCGGTGATTCGCAAATACAGTTGGGGTGCTATAAAAGCTGTGCTGAAAGTAAAATGGTAGCCACTGGCTACACCTCGGCTATCCACAGCAGGGTGTCACCCGCGTTCACCGAGTAATGTACCCTGAGGAAGGTCACAACGCCGTCAAAAGGCGCATGGGATTCCTGAAGCGTCTCCCCGATAAGGTTACACACTGAGCCGACTTTCTCGCCCTTCTTCACCCGCTGCCCCGGCTCAACAAGCCTTCTCCAGGCCCCGCCCTTGGCAGCCCAGAGCCTCTGGGAGTTCGGGTTTACCAGCTGCGTGTGCCTCTCTGCCTCGCCCTTGATTATCCCCATGTACTTCATGACGTTGACCGCGCCGTCGTAATGGTACTGGACATCGGCTTCCCTGATGGGGTATGGCGCGCCTGACTCGATCATCAGGCAGGGAATCCCGTACAGGTTGACAGCCTCGCCCGTGTTCCCCGATATGTTGGTGGTCTCGATGAGGGCTGACCTGTAGCAGCCCGCCAGCTCAAGCATCTTCCCGTTTAGGTCCCTGTTCTCGGTCTTGAAGATGTATATCCCCCGCGTCACGTCCTCTCCTATGTCGGCGCTGTGGGCGTCGATGAGGGCGTCTGATTTGCTCACGAACTTGTCGAAGACGTGGTATGCGGCCCGTTTTGTGATTGATGCCTCGGCATCGCCTGGGAAAACCCCGTTCTGGTTCAGGTGGTCCAGGATGTTGTGGTACGGCTTCCTGGCGTGGAATCCCTCTGTGTTGACGACGGGCACGAGGATGATGGTCCCTGAGACATCAGCGGGGTCGATTGAGTCCGCCAGCCTGAAAATCGCCTCGACCGGGGCGCATTCCACCGCATGAACTCCCCCCAGAATAGTGAGTGTCTTGCCCTCCTTCGCTCCGTTGATGACGATGTATGGCATCCTCACCGTGTGCGTTGATGCTTCC
>CAYLJH010000271.1:0-2782 GCA_964383685.1 uncultured Candidatus Bathyarchaeia archaeon
ACGAAGCCGCTCTGCTTCCAGAAGCCCCATGTCCTGTACTCTCCAGCCTCCACCTTTGCCTTGAGCTCTTCTAGGGTCGTATTATCACCTCTGAGCATCTTGTAGGCGTCGATGCTGTGGTCGTAAAAGTTTGCCCCCGCCATTGCGATCTTGGTGGCATTGCTTGGCAGTGGAGCCCTGAGCTTGTACTCGCCTTTCTTGTAGACCAGTTTCTGGCCCTTGGGGCCGCAACAGGCTCCCTCCTTGACGTGCTCAAGTGCCTTCTTTGCTTTTTCGAGCCCTGCATCTCCTTCCTTGATGAACGCGAGTAAACAGCTGGGAACCTTTGCGTCTGCCTTCCTCTGTGGGTTAGACGCTCCCTTGCTTTTCTTGTATGACGCGAACGCATAGTTTAGGTCAATAATGCTATCATCCACAAGGGCTCCCAGCCTGCCCTCGTTGTACTTGACTAGCTTCATTAGAATCAAGATATGGGTACCCTTTTGGGATTTAAGTTATCTCAAGTGGGTGATTACTGGCTAAACCCGAATACTAATTGATTGGTCGGTTTCACCGGTCATGTGAATGATAATTGTCTCGTCTTTTTGTCTCTTTTTCTCAATTAGTCAACTATACAATTTGTGTTTATGATTCTGCGCGTGTAAAGCTTATATCCCAATGGTATCCACACATTTGACTATGTTAGGCGCGTATCTTGCGTTTATCCCGTTCGTAGTCACCCTCACGGCTATTCTAAAGTTCAAGATGAAAACCCACAAGGCTGGCCTGCTGGGCACTGTGATTACCTGGGTTATCGCTATATTCTACAGCAAGACCTCCGTATGGCTTCTCGCCGCCGCGTGGGTTTATGGTATACTGGTTCCCCTGAGCTACACGCTTGCGGGGTTCGCGGCGTGGTATATGACTTACCACATGATGTTCCACGGGTGCTTCGATCACATCCAGGAGGGCATCAAGCGAATGAAGGGCGGGCTTGTGTTCAAGACGTTCTTCCTGTGCTTCGGTATGGGGATCATGATGCTGTCCTCAGGGGCGGGTTTCACGTGGCTGGCCGTCGTTCTCAACGATATGGGTATATCGCCCTGGGCAGTCAGCATACTCATCGAGGGCTCGGCTGACCCGTTGACCCAGTACGCTTACTACGCTACGCCGGTGGTTGTCCCGACCCTGCTCTACGGCGAGATGTTCGGTTTCACGCTGGCTGACCTCATGCCAATGTTCAACAGGTTCTTCTGGGTTACAATCCCCGGGTTTGCCCTCGCTATGCTTTGGGTGCTGAAAGAGGACGGCCATAAGGTTAGCAGGCGTGACGCGACAATCGTTGTCGTCTACGGGCTCTTGCTCGCGGGCGTGGTCAATATTCTGAACCTCACAGTGGATATCATGGCCGTCGGTATCCTCGCTGGAGCCGCCGGCATGGCCATGCTTTATGGTGCCCAGAAGATGGGGCTGTTCTCTACCTCGGAGGACTTGTCACAGCAGTACGAGCCGATGACCGAGGACCAGAGCGGTAAATTCAAGAAGGCCATCGCCCCGCTGGTGATCGTCTCGATCCTCGCCGGGCTATGGGGCTCATTTGGCAAGCCCATAGAGAGGATGCTTGGCGTTATCCAGATCCCAATAATCGCCGACCAGAGCGTCCCCTTCAAGGTGATGCAGCCGGCCGTATGGCCCATTGTGACGATACTGATCATGTTCACGTTCCTGAAGCCATCGAAGAAGAGCCACAGTTACACGATGAAGTTCATCAAGGACAGGTGGGTCATCACCCAAATCGCCAACTGGATGTTCGCCGGCATGGTGTTCTCGTATTTCTGGAGCGGCAAGGTCATCATCGACGGCGTCCTTGTACTGCCGGCGGCGAACGAGCACCTTAACCTGATGCAGAGCCTAGCCAGCTTCGCGACTGGATGGGGACTCCACCCGTACATCGTGATGGTTCCCTTCATGTCAATGTTCGCGACGACGCTGTTGGGATCGGAATTGACGTCTACGACATTCTTCACACCGTTCCACTTTGCGGCTTCCAAGCTTCTCGGGTTCACGCAGCCAACGGCGTTGATGGTCGGTCACGTGGTGGCTAACATCGGCATCACGGATATCAGGAAGCTGATGAAGAACGTGGCGCTGATAGGGGCGTACGGCGAGGAGTACAAGGCATTGAGGAAGACCTTCGTCATCGGACTGATAATCACGGCGGCGACGATTATCCCGCTGCTGAGCTTCCTCTGGTGGCCGTAGTCACCTTTTTTCTTCATGAATCCTGTCCAGTTGAGGAATATCTTAACTATTTGGTCCTGATGGGTTCCCAGTCCCTGGGGATCTTGAAAAAGGAGTTGACCGTTTTAGGTATTATATAGTGGGTGCCTACTAAGAGTGGTTTTTTCTCAGGTTTAAGTGTTCAAACCACGCTCTTTTATCTAGTTGAATCGAGTCCTCGGAATAATCTCGTGTTTATGTATAGAATGGCCCGCGTTTTTGTATTGAATGGTCGGCATTTCTGCATAGATTGGCGTCGATATGGGGCTGTTTTAGGGCTTCCTGCGTGGAAACGGGCATTGTTTCCGCCCCGATAGGGTACCCCTCACCTCCTTGCTCATTCATCAAACAATCGGATCATTTATTTCACGTGTTCCCCGTACGAGATTGTAGCGTTCCTTGATGTAGATTGGCCCGATGATTGGTGCAGATTGACCCGACTTCTGATATAGATCAAATCTGGAACTGGGTCCTTCTAAGAACCCTTTCAGGTAATTGACCCGTTTTAAGGGTTTTCAAGGGT
>CAYLJH010000272.1:0-2782 GCA_964383685.1 uncultured Candidatus Bathyarchaeia archaeon
CCCTGATGAGGACCCCTTGGTCCTGAAGCCCCTCGTAGACCTCGCTGTATGGTTTTTTTGTGTCGAATAGTACGAAATTTGTGGATGCTGGGAACGCCTCGACCCCATCGATGTCGTTCAACTCGTTGATGAGCCTCTCCCGCTCCTCCTTGGCGGCCTCCACCAGCCCCTCTATCTTATCCTTGTTCCCGAGCAGAATTGTCCCCGCCCTGAGTACAGGGGAGGATACCGGGTAGGGCATCAGGCACTGGCCGTTGATGACCTCGGCCAGCTCGGCGTTGGCCACGCAGTACCCGAGCCTGAGCCCGGCTAGGCCGTATGCCTTGCTGAACGTCTTAAGGACCAGCAGGTTCTCCCTGCCGGCGGTTTCCTGTGCCAGTGAGAAACTCGCATAATCCGTGTAAGCCTCGTCGATGAGGACGAAACCTTGGAACCCGTCGATGAGCTGAATGATATCATCCCGGTTGAACTCGTTGCCAGTGGGGTTGTTGGGGTTGCAGAGGATCAGCAGGTCCGATCCCTCGGCCTTTTCCAGTGTCTCCTGGGTGTTTAACGTGAAATCGTTGTCCAGCGGCGCTTCGATATACTCCAGCTGTCTCTGATTCGCGGCCCTCGGGTACATGCTGAACGTGGGAGTCACGGCGGTCACCCTGCCTCCACGTCTGATCAGAGAGTTGTAAATTACCTCGATGATCTGGTCACCGCCCGAGGCGATGATTATCTGTCCGGGCTCGACGCCGTTGACCTCAGCCAGCTTGGCCCTCAACTCATCTGCCTCTTTCCCAGGGTACAGCCTTGGGTCGGACTTGTATGATGCCTCGACCATCACCTGCTGGACAAAGTTCTTTGAAAGGAACAGGTTCTCGTTGGAGTCAAGCTTCAGCACATCGCATGTATTGATACCCAGCCTCCCGGCGAGTTGTTCCACGTGTGGGCTCGGCCTGTAGGGCTTGACCCCGTTGAGCCTCGCCTTTACTGCGTCCATGCTCACTTGAACCGCCCCTCCACTGCCTTTCCGTGGTTTGGCAGGCCCTCGGCATCAGATATGGCCGCGACCCTTGCCCTGACCGCGTTCAGTCCCGGCCTCGTGGCCTTTACGATGGAGATAGGCTTGACAAAGTCTAGCACGGTTATCCCGGCGCTCACCTTGGCGTACCCACCTGTCGGTAGGACGTGGTTGACGCCCATGCAGTAATCAGTGGACGATACCGGCGAGTACCCTCCCAGCAGTATCAGTCCGCTTGAGGTGATCTTATCGGCTACAATCTCTGGGATGTCAGTCATTATCTCAAGATGCTCGGGCGCGAACTCGTTTGTGAACCGGATGGCCTCGTCCATCGCGCCCACGACGTAGATGAACCCACCGGCCTTAAGGACGGACTTTGTGATCTCAGCCCTTTCCAGTGCTGGGAGCATCTCGCCGATGATATCGTCCACCTTGTCGGCCAGCTCGGCGCTGGTGGTCACAAGACCTGATACGCCGCCGGGCCCGTGCTCTGCCTGGCTGATTAGGTCAAGAGCAATGAGCCTCGGGTCAGCGTTCCCGTCCGCTATGATTAGTATCTCACTGGGCCCAGCGGGCTTGTCGATGGCGACGCTACCTGAAACAACGGTCTTCGCCGCCGTCACGTAGGCGTTTCCGGGGCCGACTATCTTGTCCACCCTGGGGATTGACTCGGTGCCGTAAGCAAGTGCGGCTATGGCCTGTACCCCACCCACCTTGTAGATCTCGTCCACCATGCAGATGTCAGCCGCCACCAGGGTCAGGGGCGTGATCTTCCCGTTCTTACCCGGTGGGGTGCATACCACCACATTGCCCACCCCGGCCACCTTGGCCGGGGTCACGTTCATGATGAGGCTGCTGGGGTATGCCGCCTTGCCGCCTGGCACGTAGCAGCCAACGCTAGAAATTGGCCTGGTCGTGCACGTGATATCGGTGCCCTCGATGGTCGTCGTGAAGTTCATCTGGAGGAGCCTGCTGGACTCCACTATCTCAAGGCGTCTCCTTGACTCGCGGAGTGCCTCGATCTGCTCCTGGGTCACCAGCTTGTATGCTTCCTGTACCTCCTCGCGGCTCACCTTCAGGGAGTCAAGTTTCACCTTGTCGAATTTCTCGGTGTACTCCTTGACAGCCTCGTCGCCACGTGCCTTTACGTCATCGACGATGGGGCGGACATAGTCCAGTATGTCCCTGCTCCCCTCTGAATCGTTTGGCCATCTCTTGGCCAGTATCCCGGTTGGTTTCTCGGTGTATCTCTTCATCATGGCCCGTTCTCCATCACGATCTCTTCAAGGGGTAGCACCTGCCTCGGCTCATACACCACCAGCCCCTGGGCCAGCTTCCTCAGGGTGGGCAGTATCTGGATCAGCATGTCCTTCTCGATGATGGTGTTGATGGCGCACCAGTCGGGGGCACCGCCCAGCGGGCTTATGGTGGGCCTCTTCAATGCCGGCAGCTCGGCCAGCAGCTGGTCAAGGTTGTCCTTCCTGACGTTAGCAAAGATGTGTAGCTTCTTGGCCCCGTCCACTGCGCCCCTGAGGAGCGTGAGTATGTCCAGTATCTTCTCCCGTTTCTCGGGGTCTTTGAGCGAGTCCTTGTTGGCTATGAGGAGGGCGCTCGTGCGCATCACCTCCTCAATGATCTTCAGGCCGTTCTGCCGGAGGCTGGTGCCCGTCTCAACCACCTCTATGATGGCATCGGCGTCCTCCGGTGGCTTTGCCTCGGTGGCCCCGAAGCTCAGGTAGATGGCAACCTTCTCGTTGTCACCTATCCTCCACCACG
>CAYLJH010000273.1:0-2766 GCA_964383685.1 uncultured Candidatus Bathyarchaeia archaeon
GTTACCTACTATTCGTTTTCATGGACACCATTGGCGAGGAAAATTCTCCTCATTGCAAACCACCTGACACAAGCCAGCAAAAAAAATTTTGCGTTATACCAAGTGGCAGGAGCTCCCACCTTTTTTCTCCTTATGTCAGGTTACTTGACACAAGAATAACGCCTATAAATTTTTTTTCCAGAATTTACGGCCCACTGATATCTCCACGGAAAGCTGCAGGCGTGAAAATATGGGAGTTGGATGCGTTCCCCTAAACGCGGAGGATCGGGCAGGTCATGCAGTGGATACCGCCCATGCCCTTCCGCATCTCCTCACCGGGGATCTGAACAACGTCGATGCCCCTCTCGTTGACCTCTTTCATGACCCTGGGGTTGCCGGTGTAATGGAAGGCCAGGTTCTTGTCGATGGTGACAAAGTTGGCCGCCATATCGAAGCACTCCTGGTCCGTGATCTCCAGGATATCCCAGCCGTCCTCCTTGAGCCAGTCAACGAAGCTGCCCTCCCACGTCTCCTCCCTCGTCCTGAAGGTTGTGGGCAGCTCGTTCATGATCTCCGGGTGGGTCAAGGCCACCTTACCAGGTAGCTCGCAGAACTCGCCGTCGATGTGTACGATGCCGTCAGGCATCTTGATTGTGATCCACAGGTCGCTGAGCTTGCTCTCCAGCAGGTAGTCCCCCATTTGGTCCAGTGCCCCCTGGGTTGACCTCTCACAGAGGCCGGCCACGGCCGTCTTTCCCTCAAGGACCGCGAAGCCGCCTCCCTCGAAGGTATCTGGCTCCTTCATCTCAAGGACCACCGGGACGCCGTTTGCCTCGTGGGCGGCCTTGATTACAGGCGTCTCAACCCGCCTGGACGGCAGGCCCATCCTGAACATGAAAGCGCCGTCGCTTGTCATGGTGCTGCTGTCCCTGACGAACACCATGTTTGGTGCCATGTAGCTCTGCTCAAGCATCTCCTTGTTGTCCGCGATGAGGTCCCTGACCTGCAGCACCTCAACCCCCGCGTCCTTAAGCGCGTCCACCAACTCCTGGTGGTCGCGGATGAATCGTTTGATGTCCACAGGCATATCGAAGTGGTGGGCAACGGGGTCCGCGTTGGCCAGCTCCAGCTCCCTGCCAGGGTGGTGAACCATGACGCGCTTCAACGCGCCTGATTCGTGGTTTATACCGTAACTAGGCATGCCAATACCTGACCGTGGGTCGAATAAAAATATCTTGTCGGGCGAGGATCAGGCTTTCTTCGCTGCTTTAGCGGCCTTCTTCTCTTCCCTGGCCTTCCTCTTGAGGGCCTTCTCCTTCTCCCCGTCGGTGATCCTGTACCTTCTCAAGCCGTCCGTGTCCTTGAAGCCAACTACCCTGTCTTTCTGGAACATGTTCTTGAGCAGGCTGTATGATTTCTTTTCCTTTATCTCAAGGATCTCGGCCACCTCTTTCAATGACAACGGTTTATCGAGCAGCATGACCCCAATTTTATTTCGTAGCTTGGAAGCGGACACTTTAATCAAATATACAATGGAGGTATCCCCAATAAAACTTTGATGGGAGGGGGGACGCCGGCGGACCCGACGGGTCGTCAAGGATTATATACGAAGACGTAATGTACAAAGGACATTAAAGGGATGAACCATGGACACTCAGGACAGAAGCATCATAGCGATCTCAAGCAGCCACGGAATAATGCACGCGTACCTAGTTCTACTGCCCGCGATGATACCCATCCTCGGGGGGGAGCTCGGAGACATAGCCACCATTGGGATGCTGGCCTCTCTGGTAACGCTATTCTACGGGTGGTTCAGCCTGCCAGTTGGCTTCCTCGCCGACAGGGTTAGCAAGAAGCTACTCATCACCGGCAGCATGGTGCTGTGCGGGAGCGCGTCCATTCTCATCGGGCTCTCTCCAAACATCGTGGTTACAGCCTTGGCACTAATTATCCTGGGCATCGGGGCCAGCCTATACCACCCATGCGGCTACGCTCACATGAGCCTCGTCTCCGAGGAGATGAGGGGAAGATACATGGGCATCCAGGGAATGGGCGGGGACATGGGCATGGCCATCAGCTTCCTCACCTCAAGCATTCTTGGGGCCAGGTACGGGTGGAGGATGACCTTCATCATCTGGGGAGTAATCGGCCTCGTCATGGCGGTCATCGATGTGTTTGTTGTCAAGGACATACCCTTCGAGGTACCCGAGGGTGGGCACAAGGGGCCGGTCGCCACGATTAGAAAGATGTTCGAGTCCACCGACAGGACGAAGCTCATAATCACACTGGGCGTCGTGGTCCTCAGCGGCATGCTCTGGACCGGGGTTTCCAGCTTCATCATGGTCTACCTCAACGAGGAGAAGGTGATGCCACTGGTGCTGGCTGGCGGCCTGAGCACCCTGAAGTACACCATCGGCGCGTTCGCCCAGATGGTAGGTGGTGAGCTGAGCGACAGGATCGGCAGGAAGAAGCTGCTTCTGTTCGGCTACGCCGGTTTCGCCCTCAGCGTTTTGGCGCTGATCTACTCTCCCAACGTGGTGGGCATTCTGGTTATCATTGTGGTCGCCCTTGGGTTCACTTTCTTCATTACCCAGAGCCCCATGAACGCCCTGCTGGGGGCCATCGCATCCAAGGACACCGTGGGGGTGACCTATGGCGTCAACTTTACGCTAACGTACGGGATCGGTTTCTTCACCCCCGCCATCGGTGGCTGGCTTGCGGTAAACTACGGGCTGAACAGCGTCTTCTACTTCTTCGCGGGGCTAGCCGTGGTCGCGTTCCTGGTGA
>CAYLJH010000274.1:0-2743 GCA_964383685.1 uncultured Candidatus Bathyarchaeia archaeon
CCTACCTCTGACGGCGCGTTGAAGCTCAACGTGTAATCCCCAGACCCTGCCCCCGTCAAAACTTTAGAGGTCGCGTCAAGGGTGGTATCCACCTCATCAAAAGCCTCGACAAATAGCGTGACCGTCCCCGCCGGTAATTTATAGTCAACCGTCACCGTTACGGATATTTTTTTACCCGCTTCCACCTCGGACGGGTAGGACAGGTCACCGATTACCGCGTAATATTCATCCGTCTGTGCGTAGGCAGCTGGCAATAATATGATTGAGGATGCTATCATAAGGAATACAATAAGAACTCTAACAAGTTTCTTCAACTTTGTTCACCAACGCGCAACTCACTTGCGCAACTAATTATCAGCAGATATCTATAAAACAAACTCAGATGGTTTTACTATGGTAGCATATTACACTTAGACCGAGTCGGATTCCACCACCTCTTTGAGGGAAGCCATGGTGTCAGTCGAACGTTCTTTAAATTCAACATAAAATGTGGACTGTAAATATGTTTTTGAGTTAATTGTTTCAACATGATTGAGGTTGTTTACATCGGTCAATGGCTGTTCAGGCGTGTTGATGACCGCTGGATGCGGATCGGAGAGACATCCACCCAGAAATAACTCGTAAACATTCTCCTGTTCATGGTAAAATTAATCAAACAAAGGGACAAGATCAAAGTAGAATGTTCAAGGCTTGTTTTATCGCCCATGCGAGGGACGCTGACCTGACGAAACACAGGTCAACCATCGAGACTGACGTTTACACGCTTCACACCGTCGTGGTGAGAACCCAGAAAGAGGCGGTGGAGGTGATCAATGAACTCGTGCATGAGAAGGGAGTCCAGTCCGTCCTGCTCTGCCCAGGGTTCACGCATCAAAACGTAGCGGAGATAGCGAACGAGGTCAAGGGAAAAGCCGGCGTAGCGGTATCAAGGGCCGATAGCCCCAGCAACATCATCTCAAGAAAGGCAAGAACTGGACGATAACAATACTTTTCGTCCAAAACCTTCACGGATGCCCTAGATCAGTAAACGGGTATGCTTCTCGTGTTCCTGACGTATTTTCCGGCGTCCTCGGTGCCCAGCCCGAGCCACTCCCTCTGGAACTTGAAGAACTTTTCATCGTTACCGTTGGCATCAAAGGTAATTACAAGGTGCTCCTTGACCCCCATGGGCATCCCCCAGAAAAGGATCTTAATCCCGTAACCGGAGGCAACCCGCCCCCACGTCTGTACGAACTGCTTTCTTTCTTCTAGCTGAAGTCTCAGGAACTCGGGCGTCATCTCACAGAAGGTTATGTATTTTACCATCTTTTTTCTCTCTATGTGTAGATTTATCTTCAGCTACATAGTAGGTTTTATTGGTTATTACTAATTATTTAGTAGGCGAAGACTTTTTACAAATTACTGTCTGGCATCAGCTGGTTCATCCGGTGATTAAGAATCTTTATCTCGATCTCCTGCCTATTTTTTGCCAAGACTTTCTCGTGCCTGTGTATCAGGTCAACTATCTCAAGCAGGTCCGGGATATCCTCGGCCCGCAATTCACGGTTTTTGAACTCCCTGAATAACATTAACTCAACGCATTCTTTATACTGGCTTGTCAGTATCTGCTCAAATTCCTTTAGTGTAAATTTGCGGTCGGACATTACTGCACATTATCCATAAACCAATATAAATTGTTTGACAAAACTACAAGTTCGTATGAAGAAATATTACAGTATTCTTCCTCTTCAGTGCCTCTTTTTTCAGCGAGTGATCAGGGATACTATCTCCAGCTGGCGGCCTTCTTCTCGTCGTCGAGCCACCGCTGGATGTTCTTGAGGTCGGACTCTTTCCGCTTCTTTGCCTCCTCGATGCGCTTCAGGGTCTCCCTCTGCTTGTACTTTGCATAGTTGTCGATGTTCACATAGTCCCTGGCGGTCTTTGCGAACGAGCCCGTCCTGAGGTAAGCCAGCTTGTCCGCGGGGAGGTTTGTCATCCACTCGCGGGTGTCGTCGTACATCTCCCTGTCGGTGCGAATCATGTATGAAAGCAGGGGCATGACATCAGACCTGGCCTTAGCGGACCCGATATGGTTATGTTGGGCAATCCTCTTGGCCACGCTCTTGAGCCTGCGCCTGCTGTGGAAGGTCTTGATGAACCTCCACTTGGCCCCTGGCTCCCTGTAGTAGGGCAGCAGCCAAACGTTCCTGCCATACACCCACTTTGCCCCCACGTCCCTGAGGCCCGTGTTCAGCTTGGCCCAGAGGTCCTTGCCGAGCCAGCCGTTGGGCTTTATGACTATGCCCTCCTTTGACTCGGTTGTACCTATCTTGCTGGGGTGGAGACCGGCGGACAATATTACTTTGTCAAGGCGTCCACGGTAACCCGTCCCCTCAGAGTTCTTCCTCGTGAAAGCCACCCCGCCCGTCATGAGGTCGAACATGTACTTGAGGAGCCTCCAATCGTTCTGCCTTGCCTTGTTCTGGTAGATATCGGCCTTGGCCATCATCTCAATGGCCTCCAGCCGCTCCCTGGGGTCATCAATCACCGTTGGTAGGTTCTCGAATATCCAGTCGTAGAGGTCGTCGTAGTTGATCATGCTCTGGCGGATGGTCTGCTTCGCTTCCTTAAGGGTCGTGGCGCTGAACAGCTTGTTGAGTACGTCAACGGTTAGAGCGGACTTGTCCCTGGTGTTCAGGACGTTGAGATCAGCCTCGGTCACGGTCTTCCTGCCGCTTGAGACGGTCTCAAGGTCCACGATGGC
>CAYLJH010000275.1:0-2739 GCA_964383685.1 uncultured Candidatus Bathyarchaeia archaeon
GCGGGTATTAAATGTTAAACGTCCCTGAGGCGAGTCCTATGGGATAGAAATGGCAATCTACGAAGTCGAGTCATGGAAGGTCAAGCCCGGCAGGGAGCACGAGCACGAGGTGGCGATGAGGAACTGGCTGGCATGGGTCAAGGAGCACAGGGACCTGTTCCCCGAGTGGAAGAGCCTCAGGTATATCACAAAGTACATCGCCGGGGACCAGACCGAGCGGCATGTTATGATGTGGGAGTACGACAGCTTGGCAGCCTTTGAGGAGTACAAGGCAAGGCGCAAGGACTATGATGGCCCGTACAAGGAGTACAAGAAAGTTGACCCTTACTACATGGACGTCTTTGACCACACCAGCATGAACGTGGAGATCTGGAAGCCCCAGGACAGGGACATCTGGATCGAGTAACACACCTCATCTCTAGGAAACTATAAACCATTTTTCACTCACATAACACCCATGTACAAGTGGATAACCAACTCCGTGGTCATGGCGGAGAATGAACACGGGTCAAACATCCATTGCGTCGCCCTCAGAGACGAGCTGGTGTTCATCGACGCGGGGATGCTCAACGAGTACACGCTCAAGTTCAAGGAGGCCATGGAGGTCTATTACGCCAAGGAAGCCTCCACGTTGTTCATCACACACGCCCACATCGACCACATCCTGGCCATGAACGCGTTCAGCGACTGCGAGATAGTGGCGGCGGAGGCTGCGAGACCCAGGTTTGAGGCCCACATGGCCACTGATTTCAACGAGGAGCGGCTGAACAGGATGGAGGGAGTTTTCCCCCACATCAAGGAGGGCATCAAAGAGGGTGAGTTTCTTGAGCCGACAACGTGGGTTGAGTCAAAGCACGAGCACAGAGGCATTGTTTTCAACGTCCACGGAGGGCACACGGCGTGCTCATCAAGCGTGAACATCCCGGAGGAGAACTGTGTTGCCCTCGGAGACCTGGTGCAGTCGGAGAGGCCGCCGTATTTCGGTGAGCCAGACACGGATATCAATGCGTGGGTCGGTGCATTGGAGGCTTGGGAGGGCTCGGATATAGCCCACGTACTTCCGGGACATGGCCCACCGGTAGAAAGGGAATACCTCAGAGGGGTCAGTGGCTATTTCAGCGAATTGACGGAGTCCCTGCGTTCATTGAAAAACGAAAATATACCAGCGGACGGGATCCACTTGAATGAATCCCTCCCATCAGGTTATTGGCCGGAGGATTCACCCAAGAACCCTGCCCATTATTATAGCATCAGGCGGCTCTACGCCAGTCTACAGGGGCAGGCCCGATGGCTTTTCCCCCCAGAGTAGCTTGAAATTGCCGCCGTAGATCTTCCTCAGGCTTGAGTCAGGTAAGTCGAGCCCGATGTACGGTAGCTCGTACCTCGTCAGCAGGTCATCTGCATCGTCCGGCGTATGGAACTCGTCGGGGGTCTCAAGGAACCTCCTGATCATCCAGATCCTTGCCTGGTGCTCTGGCAGCGTCTTGCTCATGCCGATATCGGTGCCGAAGATTATCCTGTCATCGTACCGCTTGAAGAACTCGCGGTAATCGTCCCTCCTGCGGGATATGTTGTACATGAGCTCTACACCGAGCGACAGGTCCAGGTTGGCGTTGGGGTACGTGTCAAGGAACTCGGCTGCCCGTTCTAATTCGGGTGACATGAACAGGAAGTGGCAGAGGGCGATCTTGAGACCAGGATGATCAGTCAACACGTTCTCGATCTCGCCGTACAGCTCGTCCAGCATGGGATAGCCCCCGTTGTAGTAGCCCCAGCCCCTGACCTTGGCCCATTCAGGCGTCTTGTCTTCATACCAAAAGTCCTCAACGTCGCCGATGTGGCACAGGACAGGGAAATCCTGAGTCTCGCATGCCTTCCAGAAACCCTTGTAATAATCAGAGTCCAGTGGCGTGTGATTCTCTCGGAGGACGGTCTTTGACCCCATCTCGCCGATGCCGTCGTAGCCCATTGATTTCAAACCCGAGATATATTCGCCCCAATCATCAACCTTGTAGGAGGACGTTTCACCTGTCCAGGGGGCAGGTGCCCCCGCGTAGAACAGGTCGGGGCGCTCTGCCTTGAGCTTGAGGGGAGGATTGTCGGGGCCATCAAACACGTACATCCCATTCAGTTTGCTTGACTCCGCGACCTCTACGAGGGCGTCCAGCTGCGGACCGTGGGGACGCAGCTCGTCCGTTTTCCTGAGCATCCAAAGGTGGATGTGGCAGTCGATGACGGGGATGTCCTTGAACCCCGAGAAATCTAGACCCATAAGGTATCATTGATGTCTGTTCTGAAAAGCTTTCCAGCGTGTCGGAATAGGCTTGGCGATGAGAGGTCTGCCATGCTAGCCTCAGGGCACACACGATGCCCGGATCAACGGATCACACGTGTACCTGGCTGAGAGCATGGAATCCTTGGTCACCGTCTTGAGCCTGACAAAGAGGCTATCCACGTGGCGGCGTATCTTACTCAAACCTTGTTTCGATCAGATCGACCTTGCCAAGATGTTTTTTGTCGTTGGTGTAGCACAGGGATAGGTTCAACCTGGTGATGATGGACAGGTTCACGGCGTCGTTGAAGTCGAGGCCGTACTTTGTCAGGTAGGTCGCTGCCACGAACATATCGTCGAGGCTGAACCCGACCACCTCAAGGTTGTTGATACTGCTTATCCGCTCTAACGTTGGCTTGATCTGGCTCTGGACCCCCTTTGCCTCAAGCACCCAGGCCACCTCGCTC
>CAYLJH010000276.1:0-2727 GCA_964383685.1 uncultured Candidatus Bathyarchaeia archaeon
CAAGGAAATCATAATGATCACGGGCGACAACGAGAGGACGGCAGCCGCCATAGCCAAGCAGGCAGGGGTCGATGACTACCTCGCCGAGGTCCTGCCCAAGGACAAGGCTGACCAAGTAAGAAAGCTCCAGGAGGCAGGTAAACGGGTGGCCATGGTAGGTGACGGGATCAACGACGGCCCCGCCCTGCTACAGGCGGACGTGGGAATCGCTATCGGTGCGGGAACGGATGTAGCCATCGAGTCAGCGGACATCGTGCTGATCAAGAGCGAGCCAGAGGACGTGTTAAAGCTCATCAGGCTGACAGGCCACCATGCGGAAGATGAGGCAGAACCTGATGTGGGCCACGGGGTACAACGCCATAGCCATACCCGTGGCGGCCGGGTTGCTGCTGCCGTGGGGGATAACCCTCAGGCCCGAGATGGGGGCGCTGATCATGTCCGCCAGCTCCATAATCGTGGTGGTCAACGCACTGCTACTGAAGAACGAGAAACTGGACTGATCCCAATGAGCGCCATAAACGTGACAAAGTGGGGCGGTAAGGTCGAGCCCTACGACAGGTCCAAGATCAGGAGGACCCTCGACAGGTACGAGCTGAGCGACGACGAGGCCGAGGCGGTCATGGAAGAGGTTGAGAAAAGCCTCTACGAGGGCATCCCCACCAAGGAGATATACAAGCTAATCGAGACCCTGTCAACGGGGAGGACCAGGGTACTGAAACGTGACCTTAGGTCTGCCCTGGGCGAGATGAAGTCCAAGCCCGATTTCGAGGTGTTCATCCAGCAGCTCCTGGGTAAGATGGGGTACGAGGTCAGGGATGAGCGTATCATCCCGGGGCGATGTGTGAACCACGAGATCGACGGCGTGGCAGAGAAGGACGGGAAGCTCTACTACATCGAGACCAAGCACCACTCAAAGCCCCACATCAAGACGCCTTTCATACACACCCTCGCCGCGAAATCCAAGATCGATGACATCAGGGCGGGCTTCCTGGAGGGGAAGAACGACCTCGACTTTCACAGCGTGATAATCATCTGCAACACGCGGCTGACATCACATGCCAGGAGGTACGCGAAATGCGTGGGGATATAGCACATCGGGTGGAAGACCCCGAAGGACGGTGGGCTTGAGCAGCTGATCAGGAGGACAAAGACCTACCCGATCCAGATCATCAGGTCCCTGACGAGGGGCGAGAAAAACAGGCTCTCGGCTGCGGGAATAGTGAGCCTGGATGACCTGATGCGCGCAGGGAGGGTCCCAAGAATCTCCTCTGACAGGATCAAGGAGCTAAAGGAAGAGGCAGAGAGAATCGGATAGCTCGACGTGTCTCAATACTCCCGCTAAGAGTACAGGCGCGATTACCAAGAATCGTTTAGCGTGTTTCAGCCTGAGAGGGCTTTTTTGATAGCCTCGAACTCCTCAAGGGTGATCTCGCCCCGTGCGTACCGCTTCCTAGCAATCTCCATTGGAGATGCCTCTCTCCCACGATACTCCCTAGGTCGGTAACCACCTCTGAAGTAGTAGATGATTCCAATGAGGATTAGCGCCCAGAACCACATACCACCACCCATTCCCCACATCTGACCGGTATTTATGAACATCATTCAACCTCCAGTTCCTGATAAAGCCTAACAATGGCAGTTATTATACATTTCAAGAGGTCGTTCAATGGTCTAGAACAAGTGTTCTGTTCCTTGGTATTATCTTGAAGCAACGAGTAGTCTAGTCCATGTCAGAAAGGGAGATCGTGCTCAGCCTGGTGCTGCTGTTGACAGTGGCCGTCTCAATACCGGCTGTCATGGTCCTCGGCGAAGACATAACGAGAGACGAAACAACCCCCCCGGGGGGAGTCCCGTTTGAGGATTCCCTCCAAACCATAATCAAAGGGCTGGACTGGGTTTTCTCCACGATAGGGACATGGTTCAGTGGACCCAGCTAAGCGTAGGTCACGTAATTGATGTAGCTGAGAGGGTAAGCCCCCCGGTTCTCAAGCCTGCGATTGACGCCGGGAGGGTATCCGCGAGCATCGCCAGAGCCGCACGGGATGACCTCATCATCAACGTGGAAGGCACCTTCCCCTAACAGCACGTAGTTGTTCTCCGCGGTGTCGTCGTGGACGTGGGGACGGGACGTGCCTCCTGGGGCGATCGTGTTGACCTCGGCCCCTAGGAAACGTTGGCTATTGCCTATCTGTATCGGCCTGATCCTGAGGTGGAGACCCTCCATCCGTGACGGGTTACCATGCTCATCAAAGACCCGAGTAACCTTGTGTCCCGGTCTGCCCGGTTCCTCGCCCTCCCTCTCAAGCGCGTTGATGACAAGGTAGCGCAGCGGGAGGTGCCCTGTGTTCTCTACTGAGTGACCCAGCCCGGGCGTGATCCAGACGGCGGTGTCCTGTCTCACCTCGTAGACATCGCCGAACCTGCCCTCGGCGTAGACGCTCATCAGACCTCTCCCCGAGAGGAAGTAGTAGATCTTCTCCTCTGGATACTCCTTGAACGGTACTCCCTCGCCCGGTGACAACTCGGTATCATCGATGGTGCTCATCCTCACTGATCCGCCCAGAAGCTGTTTTACCCTCATTTTGATACAGGAAAACATTCTGCACGGGTCGATTTAACGGGTTTCCTCTAATTTATATATCCCCCCCGGGGGGATATGGTATGGGTTCCGCGCATAAGCATCGGAAGAAAGTTATTGATAGGCTTAGCAGGATCGAGGGACACGTC
>CAYLJH010000277.1:0-2698 GCA_964383685.1 uncultured Candidatus Bathyarchaeia archaeon
GCTTGGAAAAATATTGATCGAGTCGACTTGCTGATAACGCAACTTCATTTTGACATGTCTGCCGAAAACACAACATCGAAATTGGTGAAAAAGGGTGTTTTCATGAACCTTTATAATGGTGGGATATGAAGAAAAAATCATGAGAAAATCTTCTCGATTAATTATCCTGTTATCACTCATGGTTATCGCGGTAACTCTCAGTAACACGGCCGTTGCTTCAGCGACGGAGGAATGCTTGGTTTGCCACGAGACCGTAACACCGGAGACGGTTGACCAGTGGGAGCAGAGCAAGCACAGTGAGGTAGGCGTCGGCTGTTTTGACTGCCACGAGGCATCAGCGGACGACCCATCGGCGTTCAGCCACTCGCTCGGGCTTGTAACACAGGTGGTATCACCCACCGCCTGCGCAAAGTGCCACGCAGACGAGGTTGAAGAGTACTCAATGAGCAAGCACGCCTGGACGACCTTCATTGGTCCCCTCAAGCCATGGTACAAAGCCATGGTCGCGGAGGGATTGGACCCGCTTGACATGCAGACGGCCATAGACCACAACCCCGAGGAGTTCATCAAGGGTCTCGTGACCCCGCTGTTCCCCGACTCGGGAGCATTATCAAACGCTGGACTGCTTGACGACCCTGAGTACAACCACGAGAACCAGGTAAACGGGTGCGATACCTGTCACGGCACATACGTCATAGCCGAGGACGGCGAGATCACTGACGGGTGGCCAAACTCAGGAGTGGGAAGAGTGAATCCCGACGGCTCACTAGGCTCATGCGCCTCGTGCCACACACGACATCTCTTCAGCAGGGAGGAGGCAAGGAAGCCTGAGACCTGCGGCCAGTGCCACCTCGGTCCTGACCACCCACAGATGGAGATCTACGAGGAGAGCAAGCACGGCAACATGTACTTCAGCATGGGCGAGTCCTGGGACTGGGAGGACGACGACTGGGGCGTCGACGATATCAACGCGCCAACCTGCGCCACATGCCACATGTCAGGCTTCAATGGAGTAGTTGAGACCACCCACGACGCTGGGGCAAGGCTCTACTGGGAGCTACAATCAAAGAAATCTGGGCCGCAGTGGGATTCAGCGGAACTGGTACCGTTAGGGCTGCAGAGCCCTGACATCGAGCAGGCCGAGGCAGGCCGCGCCGAAATGAAAGCCGTTTGCACCGTCTGCCACGTCTCAAGCTGGGTTGACCCATACTTTGAGAGCTTCGACAACACTGTCAGCGACTATAACATGATGTACGATTACACGCTTGCCCTGCTCAACGAGGCATACGAGGAGGAACTCATCGACCCGTCAAACCCCATCGACGAGGTCCCTGAGATCCAGTACTACTACATCTGGCACCACAGCGGGAGGCGGTGGAGGATGGGCGCCTCGATGATGGCCCCCGACTGGACACACTGGAACGGAGCTGTTGACGCCCTGCTGGCTAACCTGAACACCATGGAGAACTGGATTACCGATGCAAGGGAGACCAGGGTGCTTGAGGAGAAGTTGATGACCACAGAGGCACAGCTATTGACAACAGAGTCTCAGATTCAGCAGTTAATCCAAGACATCGAGGACCTGGACACTGCCACCACCGTTGAGGTACCGGATACAGGAAACGACCTACTGGCACCATCAGCGTTAATCGGTCTTAGCATAATCATAGCCGCGGTCCTGCTCCTTCAAAGGGACAGGCTATAGCCCCTTTTTTACTCGATTTCTTTTTCATAAACGTACAAGGGTTCTGGGCAATCAGGTAGCCAGCCCTTGTTTACGTACCCAAATTTCTCGTAGAGATGATGGTTTCTGACCGCGTAAGGCGGGGTCTCAAGGGTCCATTTCCTGGCTGGATAGCTTTCATGGATGAACTCCAACGCGTTATGCTCTATCTTCTTGTCCTGGTGTTCAGGGAGTATCCAGATCCTGATAAGCTGGTTGTGGTCATGGCTCAACTCCTCGATTATGATGCCGCCAATTAGCGTACCGTCGAGCACGATCTTCAGGTAAATATCATCCCGAATCCTGTTGAGTTGATAATTTACATCATCATACCCAGGTGCCCCTCCAACAGGTCTACCTGTGTGCTTGAAGGTGTCGTCATCGAAGGTCACCTTGCACGTCCTGGTCAACTCATCAGCATCAGAAGCCTCGGCGGGCAGAAACTGGACATTCATCCAGTCAAGTAGGGTCGACTAGGATAAAACAGTATCAAATTAAAGGAATCGGGGGAGATCAGCCACTAGAGTGATGATATTTGATTATTTGGTAGGTTCCTCGGCTCCTGGATGAACAAAGCGGGGAACAGAGAAAGTGCGGAAACAACGGCGATGTAACTAAAGCCCATGCTGAAACCGTAGGTCTCGACGACCCACCCGAATATGGCGCTGCTGAAGCTGGCGATTGTGAAACCAATGGTGAAGTAGAGGCCGAATATCTGGTCCAGCTGGCTCTTCTCAACGCTGTCAGTCATCACGCTCTGGACTATAACCGTCTGAACCATGAACCCGATGAAGAACAGAAGCATGGCCAACCCCGTGAAGCTCGTGATATAGTTCAGCATGAAATAGCCCACCGAGCTTGCAACCATGATCCCGAGGATCAACGGCTTCCTGTTCATCCTGTCGCTGAGCCAGCCCCAGAAAAATGGGCCGAGTACACTGCCTCCCAGCATGATGGAGTAGAGAAGGCTGCTTT
>CAYLJH010000278.1:0-2676 GCA_964383685.1 uncultured Candidatus Bathyarchaeia archaeon
TACTGGGCTACCGGGTGGAATTACTCCCAATTATTAATAAACAAGCCGTTCTACAGCCAGAAAAACCTAATTAAGACTAAGGTCTAATATTATATAATGAAACTCGCTGATTTGACTTACATGAATGTCTCGTTTCGAAAAGCCACTCAACGGGACAACGATTTCGCTTTTCAAACAAAAAAGACCTTGTTGACAGGTTATGTAGATCAGATCTGGGGGTGGGATGAACAAAAACAGGTTTTGCTTCATGCAAGAAGATTTATCCCAGATAAAATTCGCGTTATCAGGCATCTCGGCTATTTCACTTATCGTAGCTGGAGGGAGACTGGATGCTTGAGAAGCTGGGCAGGTATTGATGGATGCGCGCGAATCCCTAAACTGTTTACTTGTAGTTATATCAGTACCTGATATATTTTAATACATCATGCCATGTGTAATAACTGGACAATGATAAACGATAAACAGACAATGTACCTAGCTGTAATTGCTATTATTATTGCAACAATCGGTATAGGGATGTCATACTACAAAACAGAAGGTCCCATCGGTCTTACGGGTCCAGCCGGTCCATCAGGGACAGCTGGCGCTACAGGCGATGCAGGCACTCAAGGTGCTCAAGGAATCCCAGGAGTGGTTGACTATAGTTATATCACTCCAGGGGCGGGAATCAACGTTGAGGTAACTAATGTTGAGATCGACTCAAATGGAATAACGCATGTAACCATGACCGTAACAGACGCGAGTGGCCAGCCCATGAGTCCTGATGATTTCAGCATGAGCTTCATGCTAGCCTCGGTAGAGGAAGACGCATCCGGTACGCCAACCTACAACAACTACTTCACAAGAGACGCACCAGGCGCAGAGTATGTCTTAAACGGTGAGACCATGGAGCCGACTCTAACAGGTCTAGTCCAACCCGACAGGGAAAGGGGCGGGACCTGGGCTGAGACAGCCCCAGGTGTACTAGTGTACACTTTCGGAAACGCGGTTCCTTCAGACTATGACGGATCGGCAACTCATGTGTTCGCAGCGTACGCATATCAGGCATCGAGGGACGAGATCGTAAATGTGGTCTACTCCTTCGTTCCCGACGGGGGAACTCCCGACTTATGGGAGGTCTCAGACACGGAGACATGTAACAGTTGCCACGACCCACTTGCACTGCACGGTGGGGCAAGGCAGGAGTACACGCTATGCTTGACATGCCACACACCAGACGCCGTTGACCCAGAGTCAGGGGAATCTGTTGATATGAAGGTCATGCTACACAAGATCCACATGGGAGAGAACCTACCCAGCGTACAGGCCGGGGAGGACTATTACATCGTGGGCTATAGGCAGAGTGTTCATGATTACTCGGAGGTTGTCTTCCCGACTGATGTCCGTAACTGTGAGACTTGTCACACCGGGCCGGACGCAGACAGCTGGAAGGAGAACCCAACCAGGGCTTCATGTGGCTCATGCCACGACGACGTGGACTTTGCAGCAGGCGAGGGTCACTTTGTTCAGGCGAACGATGATAGCTGTAGCAGTTGTCACTCTTCTGTGATGGCTAACGAGTTTGACCTCTCTGTTCCCGGGGCACACGTAATCCCAGACTATTCGAGTCAGCTGCCAGGGACTAACATCGACATCGTTTCAGTGGCGGAAACTGGTCCAGGGGATAACCCGACCATTACCTTCACTGTAAAGAACGATGCAGGTGTTCAGATACCCCTTGCTGACATGAACAGGATCTACTTCGTAGTCGCTGGTCCGAACACGGACTATGCGACGACTTGGAGGGAGAACGCCTTGGCTGGTTCAGTTGACAACGGTGACGGGACGTACAGTTACACAACTGGAGACCCCATACCCGCTGACGCATCTGGGTCTTGGTCCATCGGTGTCGAGGGCAGGACGGAGATAACTATAGACGACGGGACGGCGGAGGGCGCGGTTATACGCGACCTTTCTGAGAACGAGGTCTTTGCTATTGCCGTGACTGACGCCACTGCAGTTCCAAGGAGGACCATAGTTTCTCAGGAGAGCTGTGAGTCATGCCACGAGAACCTTTCGCTCCACGGAGGGAACAGGAAGAGCGTCGAGTACTGTACGACGTGCCATATCCCCAGCGAGACGGACGAAGCGGTTCGACCTGCTGATGCCATGCCACCGACAACCATTGACATGAAGGTGATGATCCATAGGATCCACTACGGTGAGGAGGGTGATGGTCCCTATGTTGTTTATGGATACAGAGGGAGTACACATGATTTCGGTAATGTGGTTTACCCTGCGGATATAAACGACTGTGCCAAGTGTCACGTGGACGAGTCATACTTGCTGCCTCTTGAGGACGGTGTTCTCGGGACAACTGTTGAGGAAGCCGGTGAAATAGTGAGCTACACACCGCCAATACAATCGGCGTGTCTCTCATGCCATCTATCGGTTGAGGCGAAAGCTCACGCGGAGACTATGACTTCAGGCGGAGTCGAGTCTTGTGCTACGTGCCATGGTGGGGACAAAGAGTTCACCCCTGGCGAGACTTCAACGGTCTGGGCAGAGATACAACTAGTACACTAAGACAATCCATCCTTTTTTTTTCTCAACAATCATATGCGAATAAAGTTAATAGCCTACAGCCCCATTTTCCCACGATATCGTGCAGAATATGGGGGAGTATTTCATGGGCCA
>CAYLJH010000279.1:0-2673 GCA_964383685.1 uncultured Candidatus Bathyarchaeia archaeon
ACTCAGCTGCTTGATGACGGGGTTGACATCCGTGAGCCTGCCGCCGATGAAGTTGAGGTATAGGGTGCCAATTAGACTCAGGGCCGTTACGAAGAAGTAGTTTGAGGCGATCCCCCCGAACTGGGACAGGTAGACGTTCCTGCTGTCCCTGAATATCCCAACCAGGGTTATCCCTGAGGCGACGCTGAAGCCTATGTTCAGCATCTCCTTGATTAGGGTCACCTGCTCAGTCTCCGGTACGCCCGGTGCAACCATGTAAAGGCTCACAAGCTGGACGCAGACCTGGCCTAGGATGAAAATGGCCAGCGCACCTGTGATGACTCTCAGGTAATTCTGGTCACGCAACTCGGCGATGACCGATATTATTGAGTAGATGAAATAGATGGCATAGGACCCCATGAACAGGTACCCCGCGACCTGATTGATCTCGCTCATTGGCTGGATGATCATGTAGACCACGATGAATGACGAGAAGCCGCCCGCGTAGAGGCCGCTGATGATGACCCTGTTGATTGTGCCCTCGAAAAGTGCCCCGATGAGTATTGAGACGTAGAAGAAGCTGATCCCCACCAGTAGTGGAACGAAGATAACGTAGACCCCGACCGCCGAAAGGTCGGGCGGTATGTATGGCAAGAAGCTCCCAATCTCGCCCACTGTCAGGGTTGAGCCGAAGCTGAGAATGCCCATTATTATGGCGATGACGAAATATGCTATCGTGGCCCGTATCAGCCCGCTTCTAGTCTCTTTTTCCATTCTTCATCAGCTCGATTACGAGTTCTATTGTCGCGTTTGTACGCTTAAAGTCCTCCTGACTTAGCGTTATGTTGCTGTACATGGCTATCTCGTAGCTTGAAACCAGGTCCTCCAGCAACGCGTCGGCGTTCACTGGTAGCCTGTCGAGTAGGACGTACTGGAACTCCCTTGGCGTCATGGTGTCGTCTATATCAGGGTAGATCCTCTGCATTGAGACGTAGAACCTGTTGAACAGCTTGACCACGCCCTCCTCATATGACCTGTACTCCAGTGGCACGCCGTCCTCGTACCCGATGTACTCCCTTTTCGGCTGCACCCTGGCTCTCGGCTCCTCCTCCACGACCTCCTCCTGTATGCGCCTGCTCCTCTTGGCGGCGTAGAAGCCTACACCGATGGCTGCGGTTAGCGCCATTCCTATGTTGTACGGGAACGTGAACAGCAGGGCGATTATGTTGTTGGCGTCCGGGGGCGGGATTATGACTGTGATCCCCATGCTTGTTGTCGAGCCCAGGAAGTACGTTGCCTCAGGCATTCCGAGGCTCATGTTTGTTTTCCCGTTTTCGGAGAACATGGCCAAGAAGCTCACCTTTCCTTCATGGTCGCTTGTGAGGATCAGTTCTTGGTCAAGATAGTTGACTCGCAGTGATGCATTGATCACGGGGCTCCCGTCGCTGGGATCAATAATACTTCCCCTGTACGTGATGTTCCTTCCCTGGTAGACCTGTCTGGGGCCAGTGATCTTGACGACGGTCTCGGCAATCACCTTGATGGGCGGGTCACTCCATGACTCCTTGTAGTTAGGCGTCTCCAGTGTGTGGGCGATGAGATTGTAATCCCCTACCATAATCTCTGGTGTGGCATCGCATGTGACGTTGAACAAACCGTTCTCGACGAAGCCCACACCCACGATTAACGCAGTTTCGTTGATGTCCGTCTTGTTCATCTTGAGCATGACCTCTACCTGGCTCTCCGTGACCGCGGAGCCGTTGAGTGTCTGGACCGTCCCCCATACATTGAACTGTTTGCCCCTTACCGCGATGGGGTCACTGCCCGTGATTTTGGTCACGGTTGGCTGCATCGTGACGTTGAACTCGCTGTCAATGAGCTTGGGGGGCGACGCGTCGATGGTGACCCAGCCTAGGTTCTCGAACTCCGTCTCGGCCCACATGAAAGCCTGTTGTGGCATAACGTACTGGAGCTCCATTTTATCGTTAACTTTGTATCCTATCACCGCCCTCATTGGGATTCCGAGACACCTAGCCAAAACGATGAACGCGCTGTTGAAGTGACTGCCTACCCCGGCTCTCTCGTTGTAGAGGAACCACCTGATGGGATCGATCATCGATGGGGCGGGAGTGAACTCCTGATCCAACTCGAAGTTTTCAAGAAGATACTCCCTGATGGCGACCAGCTTCCCGTAATCGGTTGTCTCCCCCTCCACAATGCTCTCAGCGAGTATAGTCAGGTCAGAAACAAGGTCCTTTGGAACCTCCAGTGCCTCCGGTGGGCCTATCGCACGGCTCGCCCTGAGGGCGGCCTCGCTGTACGAGTACAGCTTGTAGCTTACCCTGTATGTGTCATCATACCGTTCAGTGGCCTCGAAACTCTGGGTCTCCTCGTAATAGTTGAGCGAAGTGTTGAACTCGATGTTGTCAGTGTTCTGCGCCGACAGGATGTGACCCGTCAGGTTGACCATGGGGGTTACAAGGAACTGGACCTGGGCGTATGTCCCTGACCACGAAGGGTCCTGGGGGATTAGCTGGCCGTTGTAGTCACCCGGCTCGATATCAGTTGGCTTGATCCAGAAACCATTGCTATAATTGTAAGCCGCGTATCTCCGCAAGTACTTGTTTCGCGTTGAGAACCGTATCATGAGCACATGGCCTTGGGGCTTCTGCTGCTCAAAACCAACCTGGGCCT
>CAYLJH010000280.1:0-875 GCA_964383685.1 uncultured Candidatus Bathyarchaeia archaeon
CCATGCTGGCCCTTGCAACCCTGTTGAACACTGACTTCGATCCGGGAGCCATTTTTGGCACCGTTATTGATGTAAGTATCTCTCCGGGTGCGAGCACCGTCCTGCCTGGGCCTAGGAAGAATTCCACGAGTGGCACCTCTCTTTCACCTTCAAGACCGGATATATGGACCACGGCGTCAACGGATAGCAAACCCACCGCGCTGTCAGCGCACGGCGATGCGTTACAGATGTTTCCACCGACGGTGGCACGGTTCCTGATCTGGATAGATCCGAGTACTCGGGCAGCCTCGTACAGGATCGGATACTTTTCCTTGACCAGCGAGCATGTTTCAATCTCACGGATCGTTGTCAGGGCACCGATCTCGATGCCATCAGGGGTCTCTTTGATGCCGGACAGCCCTGGTATCTTTTTCAGGTTGACGATGTGCTTCGGCCTTCTGGAGCCATCCTTCATCTTGACGATGACCTCGGTTCCTCCAGCGAGTGCCGCGGCGTCCTTGCCTAGTTCCTTTAGAAGATTCGAGGCTTCCTGAAGAGTCTCTGGCGCGTAGTACTCAAAATCGGACACTATGTGTGTGTTATGTATGTTGATGTTTGGCATCTTACTGGCCCTCCTTCTCCATAATCGCCGCAAGAACCCGTTCCTTGGTCAGCGGTAGCTTGTAGAACCTGATCCCCAGCGCGTTCTGGATGGCGTTGGCGATTGCGCCTGCCACTGGGTTCAGGGCTCCCTCGCCCAGTCCCTTGGCACCGTACGGCCCCGTGGGCTCGTACGTGTCTGCGAAAAAGACCGTAAAGTCCTCAAGGTCAGGCATGTCACTGGCGTAAGGTATCTTGTAGTCAGTCAGCATGCCCTTGTTGACCAGGTCACCAGT
>CAYLJH010000280.1:885-2673 GCA_964383685.1 uncultured Candidatus Bathyarchaeia archaeon
CTGGCCCATCGCGAGCTTCGGGTTGATGACGGTGCCGACGTCCGCGCCTGCAACGACCTTTACCAGGCGGGTCTTCCCCGTCCATGTGTCAACCTCGACCTCGATAAAGTACCCCGTAAAGTGTGGGGGACAAGCGGGCTGCCTGTAACTGTCAACAACCGCAGGTGTGCCCCAGTTCTTGTGCCGCGCGTGGTATGCGAGCTCCTTGAAAGTGACCTCGCGGTTCTCGATTCCCTCTGCGTAGATGACGCCCTGTTTCTTCTCGTCGTCACAGCGGAAGGTCAGTGCAGTCCCCTCGGCGTCCAGCATCCTGCCGGCGAACTGGGCTATCTTCTCCTTGAGCTGCTTCGCGACCTTCAATGCCGCCCCTCCGCCGCTATAGATTCCCCTGCTGGCGTGGGTGCAGACATCGTAGACCGTTGTGCTTGTGTCGGCCCTGATGATGTTCACGTTCTCTAGTGGGACGCACAGCGTCTCGGCTATGATCTTCGCGTGGGCGTCCTCGGTGCCGCCGCCGTGGTCCATGAGGGCGGTGATATAGTCAATGGTGCCGTCCTCGTTGAGCTTGATGATTGCGCCGCTGAAATCCACGACCTTGCTCGGCACGGGTGCCCCCGCGCTGCTCGTGTGGAAGCCTCGGCCCATGCCGATGCCCCTGCGGTAACGGCCCGTCTGGTCCTCGGCCTTTGGCCTGTTATCCCAGCCAATGAGCTCCGCGCCCTTTGCCAGTATCTCCTCGGTCCCACAGCTCTTTATCAGTGATTTTACCGATGGCCCCTGACCCCAGAACAGGTCGCCCTGCCCTATGATGTTCTTGAGCCTGAACTCAACGGGGTCCATGTCTATCTTCTCGGCCAGCTCGTCCATCATGGTCTCCACCATCCACGAGATCTGGGGGTTTCCGTAGCCCCTGAACGCGCAGGCGGGAGTCTTGTTTGTGTAGATGGCGTAGCTGTCGTAGGACTTTGCGTCCAGCTTGTAGAGACTGACCCACCAGCCAACCATACAGCCTAGAAGTGGGTACGCCTGGATCTGGTGCGCCCCTATGTCAAGGTACGCGTCCAGATGGCCCGCCACCAGCTTGCCGTCGTTTTTGACGCCCAGCTTGATCTTGAACACCATGCCGTAGCTGACGTGGTCGTGGGCGTCCTCCTCGCGTGTGTATGTGAGTTTGACCGGCCTCTTGGTCTTCAACGCCATGGCTACCGCGATTGGCACAACCGTGTTGACCTGGATGCTTGAGCCGAAGCTTCCCCCCAGTGGGACCTTTATGACCCTGATCTTGCCCATGGGGAGCCCGAATATCTCGTGGAGCAGCAGCCTGCTGTTGTGCAGCGTCTGGGTGGTGCTCCAGACGGTGACACCTCCATCGATCTCTGGGCGGACGACCACTGATTTTGTCTCAAGCTGTGTGTGGTACCTGCGGTTTGTGGTGTAGGTCCGCTCAAGGATTACGTCGCAGTCCTCCAGGGCTGCATCAACGTCGCCTTCAGTGATGTGGACTTCACATGCCACGTTTCTCTCAGGTTTGACCACCGTGTCCTCAAGTAATATCTGCTCATGAATCGGCTCGGACCCCGGCTCATATGCGGTCAGCGGGTCGAAGTACGCTGAATGTGTCTTGTACTCGACTTTTATGGCCTCAAGTGCCCTCTGGGCGTCTCCCTCTGTCTCAGCCGCAACGGCAGCGATTGCCTCTCCGACGTACCTCGGGTGATCAGTCAGGATGCTCCAGTCCTTGAAGGTTGAGTCAGGGGTGCTTACGAGGCGAGGGCAAAATTTTACGTC
>CAYLJH010000281.1:0-2654 GCA_964383685.1 uncultured Candidatus Bathyarchaeia archaeon
GGTCACGCATGCGAGGAGGAGACTAGCACGGCGATTTACCTGGGACAGGAGGTGCTCATGGATGAGGCCGTGAAGTGGAGCCCGCCAGAGGGCAGGTCAGAGTTCCTGAAAAAGTACTGGGGATCGTTCAGCTCCGCCAGGATGATGAACGAGGTCTCGGAGATGGGCAACACGGGCGACCCCACCATCGCAACAGTGAAGAAGGGCAGGATACTGGTTGACACCCTCGTCGAGGAGGTCGCCGAGTTCATCGAGGACCTGAAAAAGCTCCAGTAAACCTTCACCTTCATTGAACCAACGATGTGTGAGGCACCGGCGTCGAGCTGTCATGGGCGGAACTCATCTACCTGTTCGAGCCAGGGAGGCAATCCTTTGATTACTCAATCGAGATATCCTGTTGAGCCTTGAAACCTCCTGGATGAAAACCCATGCCTGACTCAGCCCCAGCTTGCTCCCCCCGCTCGACCTGTTACGGAAAGTTATGGGTATCTCGGACACTCCGTACCCGTGGCCTATGATCCGGGACAGAACGTCTATCTGGAACCCGTAGCCCATTGACACAACGCCGGGTAAGACATCATCAAGGATGCCCTTGGGATAACAGCGGTACCCTGAGGTCGAGTCATGGACATGTACCTCCAGCACGTTCCGGGCGTAGCTGTTGACCAGGGATGAGATTAGTTTCCTGTGCCAGCCCCATTGGAGTGATCTCCCTCCCTCGATAAACCTGCTCCCGATCACCATCGTGTCAGGGGAACAGCCGTGGATAAGCCTGGGCAGCTCGCGGGGGTCATGGGAGAGGTCGCCGTCCATTGATACCACGATGTCGGGCCCAATCTCTTCGAGGTGACGTGATTTGAAACCCGCCATCAACGCCGATCCTAGCCCATTTTCCCCCTCACGCTTGATTAGAGATATTTTCCCGTTCGCCACTGCCTGCTCGTTGACCTGCTCAATGGTCCCGTCGGTGCTCCCGTCGTCAACGATTATCGTGCTGAGGTCAAACTCGTCGACGTGCTCGAAAATTCGCTCAAGTAGGCAGGAGATATTCCCTGATTCGTTCAATGTGGGTATAACGACACAGACCTTTTGCATTCAGCGACCAGCATATAGTTTTTGTGTCAGTACTAAATAAAAGTTATAACACTGAAACCCAGGTGATGAATACACAGGATATTAACCCCGCCCAGAGTGACAGGCTATATAGCGCCTGGACTCAGCGCTTCTCATCCGCAACAATTGCTACACAAAACGGTTATACCATCACTGAACGTTAACGATAATGGCATGGAGCACAAGACGTACACCCTAAACGATGGAAGGGAAGTCCATTTACGGCCCCTTCAGCCATCGGACAAGGAGCAGCTAGTCCAGCTGTACAGCTCGATGTCAGCCAGCGCGTTGAGGTGGACAAAGGCCCCGACGGGCGAGGAGATCGAGCAGATCATCCAGTACCCCGATTACTACATCAGCATGGTCACCGAACACGATGACAGGGTCATAGGCCACGGCGAGATCAAGAAAGACTCCGAGAAGAGGAACGGGGAGCTCAACGTCCACCTGCACCAGGACTACCACGGCGTAGGACTTGGGACTGTGATGATGATAGCCCTCATGAATGACGCTACCGGCCAGGACCTCCACAGGATCAAACTGAAGGTCGCGGCGGAGAACAGGAAAGCCGTGAGGCTGTTCAGGAGGTTCGGCTTCCAGCAGCAGGGCACCATGAGGGAGACGTTCGGGGGAGAGGAGCACGACGCGTTCCTCATGTCAAAGACCCTCAAACTGTGACTGGGATGGATTATATCCTCGATTAGCATATTCTGAAACCATGTTAAAGGCAGTCATTCTAGATTATGGGGGGACACTTGCTGAGTCCAAGAAACCAGAGATTATCGTCTCGGAAAAGTCAATTGAACGACTGCTCATGGAAGGGATCGAGATTGAAGCCACTGATTTCCACAACGCTTTTTTCGACACGGTTGAGTGGAGGATGACACTCCACGACGAGGGAAAAGAGATAGACAGTCACCAGTTCTACAGCCATCTTGTTGGCATCTTCGGGCACGAGATCAGTAAAGATGTGTCGGACGAGCTGGAGATGTATCTTGTTGAATCGGGAGAACCTGAATGGCTTGCCGACCTTGAGACCTTGCTTCCCTCACTCTCCGAGAACTACAAGATCGCGTTGCTATCAAACGCCTGGCTTGAGGCACCGAGGCAGATAATTAGAGACAAGGGATGGGGCAGGTGGTTCGATGTTATGGTTTGCAGTTACGATATTGGAATACCAAAACCTGACCCGCGGATATTCCAACACACATTGAACTTGCTTGAGGTTGACGCGTCAGAGGCTGTTATGGTCGGAGATAGCATAAAGGCAGACATCAAGGGAGCACTCAACGCAGGTATGGAAGCTATCTGGGTTGACAACGAGGGCACCGGCGAGTGGAAAGGCCACAGCGTTAGGACAATATCCGAGCTTCCTGAATTGTTAAAGAAATTCTAGGATTGTAAAAGCCTTGATCTTTTCAAGGATGGCCGAGACGAGTTTGGCCCTTATCCCGTTCCTGAGTGGGACCTCAGTAACGCTTTGACTTTCATACATGCCTGATATAAACGGGGAAATGTTGTCTGCTTTTTCTACACACATA
>CAYLJH010000282.1:0-2638 GCA_964383685.1 uncultured Candidatus Bathyarchaeia archaeon
GCATCGTCTCGATGAGACCGATATGAGTATCCTGCGGCAACTTTCAATAAACTCCAGGAGAAAGAACAAGGACATTGCTGAAGTTCTGGGCATCGAGCCGTATCACCTGAGCCGGAGGAGGAAGGCGCTGGAAAGGATGAAGGTTATCAAGTATTACCGGGTTCTGGTGGGGAATCAGCTTCTTCAAATTACCTCTCATGCGGTCTTGAGGTGTAAAGCCTCAAACGGCGAAATCAGCCGTGTTGCCGCGGCCGTAAAACAGCTTCCCTTTCAGAGCACCTTCATTCCATTGATAGACGGTTTTATTCTATACACGACGACTACGTCCTTGGATTTTCCCGTACTCGTTACTGCCTTGCGCAAGCAGTGTTCATCGATGGAGTTCATGTGGTGTGACTACCGGTCAGGTTACAGGTACTGGTTCTATGATGAGCCTTTCAAGAATCGCCAGTGGAAAGCGGACTATGACTTCATGGTAAGGGACGTCTTGTGCCCGCTGAAAAATGGGGAGGGGGGCAACGTTGAGAACTAAACCTGTCTCCAAAGGACACTTTGAAGAATTGGTCAAAAAAGGTACTGGGGAGCTGCAAGAATCAGACCTGCGGTTCCGGAATATCTTAGAAAACAGCAGCGACGTCATTCTAACCGTGAATCACAGGGGTGAGATAACTTACGTTACACCCTCGATTCAAAGACTCGGTTACACTCCCGATGAGGTAATAGACAAATCATTCCAGGTCTTCATACCGGAAACTGATAAACTAAAATTGCTTGAGATGTACCGTGTCGCGGTACAGAACGGGGTATACGAAAACGTAGTTCAGATAGACGTGTTAAAGAAGAATGGCTCAACGACGACCATTGAGGTCAATGTCTCTCCGTTAATTGTTGATGAGAAAAATGACGGTTTCATCTGTGTATTCAGGGACGTGTCGCTTCGAGCAATATATCGAAAAAGAGTAGAAGCCCTCCATGTGCAAGCCTCAAGGCTCTCTGCTGCAAATAATTTAGACGAAGTAGCAGAGAGGACATTTGACGCCATCGAACAAATCCTCGGGTACAGTATCGTTGGTTTGGGGGTGGTCGTTGATGACACGCTCCGATTTCCATACATTAAAGGTGCGACAAGCAATGATGAAATTGTCCTAAGCCTGGATGGGCATGGAATCACGGTTAGGGCCGCGAACACCGGAAAATCCCAGTTGGTGAATGATGTGTCCCAGGACCCAGGCTACGTCGAGGGGACTGGGGGACGAGTTGAAACCCTGTCTGAACTCGCCGTTCCCGTTCTAAATGGAGACAGAGCTGTAGCGGTAATCAACCTAGAACACCCTGAGCTAGATGCTTTTAACGAGGATGACCAAAACCTTGTTGAAATCTTAGCTATGCGAGTGGCATCTGAGCTTTCTCGATTAGACTATGTGACGGAACTCCAGGAAAAAAACTTGGAGTTGATAAAACTTGACGCATTGAAGAACCGTTTCATCTCCATGGTTAGCCATGAGATTCGGTCACCCCTGACATCGATTAGGGGTTACGCGGACATCATTATATCCGGTGATGTTGGGGAAGTTAACAATAAAACCGGGAGAATGTTGGGCGTCATCAAGAGAAACGCCGACCGAATAACGGCGTTGTCTGCCGATCTGGCGGATACCCAGATCATTGGGGCGGGTCGTCTTCGGCTGGAGTCCGGGCTGGTTCACATGGGCGACCTGGTTGAGATGGTCGTCGATGAGATACAGCCACTGTTGGACGCGAGGAAACAGAGGCTCGTCCGGCAGGTGCCGGGTAATCTATCCCCAGTGTTGGCGGATGGGACGAGGCTCATCCAGGTTATGGTGAACCTGCTGGATAACGCGTGCAAGTTTTCACCAAAGGGAAATGAGATTTTCCTAGATATCCATGAGGAAGATGGGCGAATCAAGGTCAAGGTGACTGATACTGGGCTGGGTATCAGGAAGGAAGACCTGCCCAAGCTGTTTGAGCCCTTCCCTGACATCGAGAAGCCCAAGAACATCCACGGGACAGGGCTGGGGCTCAGTATCTGCAAGGGCATAATCGGTCTTCATGGCGGCGAGATATGGGCCGAGTCGGAGGGGAAAGAGACATCGTTCACGTTTTCCATCCCGGTACGCAGATAAAACCTAAAAAAACGAAAGGCTACACGAAACAGTGGTCAGGAATCATCAGCCTTTTCCGTCTCGTATATCTCGATCATCTCCCAGTCCATGTGAGTTATCGTCCAGTACGCGTTGAACAGCATGATGAGGACGCTGACGGGTAACAGGTACTGTCTAATGGAGATGAA
Source organism: uncultured Candidatus Bathyarchaeia archaeon (assembly GCA_964383685.1). GTDB lineage: Archaea > Thermoproteota > Bathyarchaeia > TCS64 > TCS64 > RBG-16-57-9. The sequence goes on from CAYLJH010000282.1 coordinate 2,312, forward strand.
GAAAGCCGTGAAGCTGGTGGAGACCGCTCCCAGGGTGAGGAAGATGGTGGGCACGCAGCAGGCGAAGCCGGTGAAGAGGCTTGGAATGAGGCTGATCAGCCCGATAACGCCCGGTCTCAGCGGGTAGATGTAATAGCTGTAGAAGGCCAGGCTTATGTTGATGTAGACAAGGGCGGACAGCAACAGGTCCAGCGTGATGTTCGGGGGGGAGATGAACAGCACGACGCCCCCGTATATGTAGAACTTGGCCACCGGCTCCCACAGGTATGGGGTGGGCTGTCTGAGGATGATATCAGGCCAGTTCTCCACCACCTTGAACACCAGGAC
>CAYLJH010000283.1:0-2619 GCA_964383685.1 uncultured Candidatus Bathyarchaeia archaeon
ACCCGATGAGGGTCTACGGGGTCCAGAAGAAGGTCATGCCCAGCACAAGGATGGGTGTAGCCGGGATTCTCCGTGAGAGCCTCCAGAAGACCAAGAACTACATGGAGAAGATGGAGTTGTACGCGGATGACCCCGAGAAGAAGCCCGAGGTTGACCTCAGGCTTGAGGCGCTGATCCCTGTTCTAAAGAAGGAGATACCGTTCAGGGCACACGCCCACAGGGCCGACGATGTCGCCACCGCGATCAGGATTTGCGAGGAGTTTGATGTGGAGATGAGCTGGGAGCACGCCACCGAGGGCCACAGGATCGCCGATTACATCGCAGAGAAGAAGATACCCGCAGTCTGGGGACCCAGCCTCATTAGCCGTCCCAAGTGGGAGATGAGGGAGCTGGGGTATGATACACCCCGAATCATGTATGAGGCGGGCGTCAAGTTCGCCATCCAGACAGATGCCCCAGGAAGCACCATCAGATTCCTGCCAATCTGCGCCGCCTTGAGCGTGCGTGAGGGGCTTCCTTATGACTATGCCCTGAAGGCCATCACCATCATCCCCGCAGAGATTATCGGTGTCTCAGACCGGGTTGGCAGCCTTGAGGTAGGCAAGGACGCGGACCTGCGGCTATTATCAGGTGACCCGCTGGAGTTCATGACAAAGTGCCAGAAGGTCATCATTGACGGTGAGATAGTTCACAGCCTGAAGTAACCAGGCTTTTTCCTTTTTTTTAAAAAATTAGGCTTCTTTCATGGAAACCTTGTCGATGCAGATCTCGTCCTTTGGCCAGTCCTGCATGGAGCCGTGGGGCGTCCTCTTGGTGCCCGTTGATGCTCCCTCTATGGCGTCAACAACGTCCATCCCAGAGATCACCTTCCCGAAAACCGTGTACCCGTGCCCGTCAGGGTTTGGGTAGTCCAGGTTGGCGTTGTCCGCCGTGTTGATGAAGAACTGGCTTGACGCGCTGTCAGGGTCGTTTGTCCTGGCCATTGCGATGCTTCCCCTGGCGTTCTTCAGTCCGTTCCTGGACTCGCTCTTTATCGAAGCCTTTCCATCCATGGGCTCCCCGATGGGCGTGAAGCCTCCCCCCTGGATCATGAACCGCTTGATGACCCTGTGGAAGCAAAGCCCGTTGAAGAAGCCTTCGTTGACGTACTGTACAAAGTTTTTAACCGTGACAGGGGCCTTGCCCCTGTTGAGCTCAATCTCGATGGTTCCCTTGCTGGTCTCCATCACGACGATATCAGTCATGTCTGTTTAACATGCGATGGTTGAATGAATATGTTTGTGAAAAAGTGGGCCTACTCAGTCTTCATGGTGGCGCTTATGATGGTTATTTCCTCGACTGGCCAGTCGCTCATAGTGCCATATGGGGTATCCCTGTTACCTGTTTCGACCGCCTCGATTGCGTCAACAACCTCCATGCCAGAAATGACAAGGCCAAAAACTGTGTAACCGTACTCGTCGAAACTTGGGTAGTCCAGGTTCTCGTTGTTCACGGTGTTGATGAAGAACTGACTGGTGGCGCTGTTAGGGTCACTGCTCCTTGCCATCGCGATGGCTCCACGCACGTTCTTCAAGCCGTTGTCCGACTCGATCTCAACGGGGGCCCTAGTTTCCCTGTACTCGCCGGTGCTGTCAAGTCCCCCTGACTGGATCATGAATCCCTTTATTATCCTGTGGAAGCTCAATCCGTCAAAGAAGCCGTCCTCGACATAGGTGACGAAGTTCTCGACCGTCTTCGGTGCCAAATCTCTGTTGAGTTCAATCTCGATGGTCCCCTTGGATGTCTCCATGACCACTATCTCGATTTCTACCAATTGCTCTTCCCTAAGAAAAATATTCATCACTGAAAGAAATATCGAGCCCCCGAATAGGAACATCAAGAATATTGAGATTATCGTCTTCCTGTTGAACTTCATGGGTATGTGAGGTGCGGTGCTCCTTTAAAAAAATAAGGTTTTAACTGATGACCCCTAGGAGGTCCGCCTTGGTTATGATGCCCATGACCTGTCCATGCCTCTGCACCAGTATCGCCGGGTAGTACTTCAGGAGGTTTGATAGCAGTGAAAGGGGCGCGTCCTCGCTCACCATGGGCCAGCTCTCCTCCATGATGTCCCCGATAAGCTTCCTGCTTATCTGTAACCCGTCGTCGTTGTACAGGATGTGGTCAAGCAAGGTCCTCTCTGAGACCCCGCCCACAGGCTTGTCCCCGTCAAGGACAGGGATCTGGCTGTACCCGTTCCTGCGCATGATCTCTATAGTCTCATGCACCGTCGCTGTCCTCTGGACGCTGACAAGCTCCGTCGTCATGATCTCAACTGCCTGGACCTCCTTCTTCCGCTCCAGCTTGTCCAGCGCCTCAAAGATGGCCTTCACCTTGAGGTAACTGGGCTCGATCTTGCCCGCCTCAAGCTTGGCGATATAGCTCTGGCTTACGCCCGCCATGTCAGCCAACTGGTTCTGTGTCAGGCCGAGTTTTCTTCTTCTATCCTGAATAATGTCGATGGCAGGTAGCATGCCTACAGGAATTTTATTATGATATTTATTCTTTATGTAATATAAATTAGTAATTTGTATTATTTACGGCATATTGCGCCTCGGTCCTGGGCGCTACTTCTGGATT
>CAYLJH010000284.1:0-2597 GCA_964383685.1 uncultured Candidatus Bathyarchaeia archaeon
CAGGCAGCGGCTGACACGTTAAAGTCTGTGTCTGATGTGCAGAAGAACGGTAAGACGGCTATGGATATGGCGCGTAGCTCAACGGATGACGCAGCTGAGGGCGTGGACGTGATTAATCAGACGATCCAAGGTGTTAGTCAGGGTGTGGAGGCGATTGAAGCGGTGGTTAAGGCCATTGATGAGATGGCCAGTATCGCCGAGGAGGCGGCTTCATCTGCTGAGGAGAACACTGCGGCTGCTGAGGAGCAGACTGCGGCGATGAGTCAGTTAGCGAACAACGCGTCGAACTTGGAAGAGATCGCTACACAGCTACAAGCAGAGATGTCCAAGTTCACTCTGTAGACTAGTATCCGGTGAGGCGGGAAATGGGCTCAAAGGGATGTTTATCCCCTATTACCTTCCAGTAATGGTCCGCCCCGAAACCTCACCCGGATACAACCCCCTTTTTTATATTACCAATCTAAAACCTGAAAGTCAAGGCTACTTTTTTATCATCAATCGCCGAGATAATCAGACGATGATAACCGTAGTATCCGGGCTCCCGCGAAGCGGCACCAGCATGATGATGAAGATGCTGGAGGCAGGAGGCAAGAAGGTGCTAACAGACAACCTCAGGGCAGCCGATGAGGACAACCTCAAGGGATACTACGAGGACGAGCGTGTAAAATCCCTCCATCAGGACAACGCCTGGATCGGAGATGCCGAGGGTCAAGTTGTCAAGGTCATCAGCTACCTCCTCAAGTATCTCCCGCAGGGCCATGAATACAAGATCATTTTCATGGAGCGAAAGATCGCCGAGGTCCTGGCAAGCCAGAAGAAGATGATGGGGAGGCGGGGGGAGCCCACCGACGATGTCCCAGACTCTGTCATGACGGGCATATTCCAGAAGCATCTTGATGAAACATATGCATGGCTGTCAACCCAACCTAGTATGCAGGTTCTTTACATTAGCTATAATAATTCACTAAATGAACCGGAGAACAGTGTAGCGTCGGTGAATAGCTTCCTCGGTGGAGGAATGGACCTCGAAAAGATGATGCAGGTTGTGGACTCCAGCCTTTACAGGCAGAGAAAGTAGATTACTGCTACGTTTTCTTTCTCAAGTCATATTTTCTAACACTTTTCTACAGATACAGTTATTACCTGATATATTGATAGTTATCAATAGAATTCAATGGAGGTATGCTGTGTGGGCATGATTCAGAGTACAGGTAAGTTATTGAGATCCAGAACCGAGGCAGTTTTCACTTGGCCATCGAGAGCCGTGGTATCCTGCCTGATCGTGGGAAGGGGGTTCCCGCCCCTTGGCCCGACCTTCATGGCGTTCCTGTCCGTCTTCTTCACCGCGGCCTCGACTTACATATACAACGATTACACCGACGCCGAGATGGACCAGCTGAACAACGTCAAGAAGAACAGGCCCTTGGTCACCGGCGAGGTATCCATGGGGTTCGCCCGGTGGTTCATAGCAATCACGGCGGTAGCCGGGCTGGGTACGTCCTTCATGATTAACAGGCTCGCGTTCCTATCCAACCTGGCCTTCTTCACCCTTTTCTTCATCTACTCGATGCCGGGTATCCGCATCAAGAAAATGTTCGTCCTTAAGGAGATGAGCATATCCTCGGCCTTCATACTCTGCAGCATGGTGGGAGCAGCCGCCATATCAGGCACCTTCCACCTCCAGAGCATCTACGTCTCACTACTACTTGCCGCGTTCAGCTTCTTCGGCCAGCCCGGCCTCAACGACCAGTTCGACGTACTTGAGGACGAGCTATACGGCGTCAGGACCATGGCCGTGGCCTTCACCTGGGACACAAAGGTCAAGATGCTCATGGTATCCGTGCTGGTTCCCGCCCTCACTGCGCCCCTCACGTACAGCATGCTTGGCTTCACCGCGCTGCTACCCGTCGCCGCAGTAGCCCTCACCGCCGGCATGCTCTGGTTCATACTAAAGCTGAGGGGTGAGTACGTCGAGGAGGCCGCCAGGCGCACCAGGAAGCTCCTCTACGCCTACTTCTTCCTACTGCAGCTGGTCCTCATAGCCAGCGCCAGTGGCGTCGGCCTCTGGTAGACTTTTTTCCTCTCTTTACTATGTGTCCTATTTAAAAAAAACAGCTCTGATTCTAGGGTCTATCCTCTGCTCTTTTCTTTTAGTCGGAGCGCGTCCTCGGTATTTACACACATTTTATGTGTTGAATAGATAGCGTTTCTGCATAGATTGGTGCCGTAATAGGGCTGTTTTTCAGCTTATTTTTTGGAATGGGACTTGGGTTCAGCCCTGAATGTTGGGGCCCCTTCCCTCTATGCATCACAGACAATTCGACCAACGTTCACATGTTTCCTGTATGAGATTGACCCGTCTCTTGGTGTAGATTGGCCCGTTGATTGGTAGAGATCAAACTCGGAATTGGGTGATTCTAATGCCCCTTTCAGTTAATTGACCCGTTTTAAGGGGTTTCAAGGGTACCCCCCTCCCCCCCTTGTTTTTTGGTTGTGGATCAGAGCTTTCCGGGCTTTCATCTATCTCGGTACAATGATTCTCTAAAACGGCTACCAATTTTTTGTTATAACCATATGCTGGTTATATCGGAAAAAAT
>CAYLJH010000285.1:0-2595 GCA_964383685.1 uncultured Candidatus Bathyarchaeia archaeon
CTCCCTCTGGAGGTACCTGAGGAGGCTGCCGATGATGAGCCTGATGCCGGCTGTCGGGTAGTTGTGCCCGTAGAACGTGCTGCCGAAGAAATCCAGTAACCCCTGCTCGGAGTGGGCGTAGTCAGAAGCGATGGCTGCCAACGTGTGTCCCCTGAGCGCCGATTCCTGCGCCAGCCTGCTATCGATGCGCTCCGGCTTGCCGAGGACATAGTCCTCCATGAGGTACTCCTGCTCGTCGTCGCTTTTTGCTATCAGGAGAGCGGTCCCCTCGGTGTCGTACTGTGGCCTCCCGGCCCTGCCGCTCATCTGCTTGTACTCCATCACCTTGATGGGCTGCATCCCGTACCCCGGCTTGAACCGCTTGTAGTTGCCGATGACCACGGTTCTGGCGGGCAGGTTAACCCCCGCAGCGAGGGTGGGGGTGGCCGCGAGAATCTTGATATACCCCATCTTGAACGCATCCTCGATGATCCTCCTGTGCTGCCTGTTGAGCCCCGCGTGGTGGAACGCCGCCCCTCCCGTTATTATCTCGGCCAGGTCATCGGTTAGCCTCGTTTTCTCCCCGTGGGAACCTATCTGAGCGCTTATCCCGTGTAGCTCCGTCTTTTCCACTAGGGATAATCTCTTTTTCAGGGCAAGGGATGCCTGCCTCGCTGTACTCTGGGCCCGTCTCCTGCTCTCAACGAAGATGAGCACCTGTCCGCCCTCCTCAAGCGCGTTCAGGGAGAGGTTTATGGGGTCCTGTTTGTGGAACCTATGGGTGCCCTTGACCTCGCCGTCCTTGAACATGATGTGGTTGCCCTTGCTGACCCCCTCCCTAAGGGTGACGGGCCGCCAGTCAGTGGTTACGCTCTCGGCTTCCAGCCACTCTGCTAACTCGTACGCGTTGCTGATGGTGGCGCTTAGTGCGAGGATCTGTATATCGGGCGTCATCTGCCTGAGCCTTGCCAGGCTTACCTCAAGCGTGGGTCCCCTGTCGCTGCCTATGAGGTGGACTTCGTCTGCGATGACGAGGCTGATGCCGTTCATCCAGGGGCTCCTGTGCCTGAGGAGGCTGTCGCATTTCTCGTTTGTACAGATGACGATGTCGTATGCCTGGAGCCACGGGCTGCTGTTGTCCATGTCCCCGGAGCTGACGCCTACTCTGATCTTCTTGCCGTCGGGTTTTGTGAGGTCGCTGTATGCCTTGAACTCCTCGAATTTTTCCCATGTCAGTGCCCTGAGGGGCGTGAGGTATAGTACCTTGCCGTCTTTTTCTAGGATGTGTTTGAGTGCGCATAGCTCTGCTATCAGCGTCTTGCCGCTTGCCGTGGGGCTTGCCATGACTAGGTTCTTTCCGTCCAGCACGCCCGTCGCTATGGCGTCTGCCTGGGGTGGGTATAGCTCCTCGATGCCCCTTTCCATGATGATCTTCTTAACCTCTTGCGGGATGTCGAGTTCGGCGGTTTTCACTGTTGGCAGCTCACAGTTACCGATGCCTCACCGAGATATAGGTGGTTGGGTGGCTTACGCGAGGGTGTTCTCGGGCCAGTCAACGAGGAAATCAGATACACTGGACACCTTGGCCTATTTGGTCTCCATCCCGTCGCCATGGTAGCTTATCCACAGCCTGATGGCGTAGCCCTTGTCGACCATGGAGATAATAATTAACGGCTCGCGCGTTTATCCGGAGGCTATCCTGAATTAAAGGAAACCAAAAACCTTTAGCCGGACACTAGTCCTCCAACCCATATTGGACCTCTCATAATAGAAAGTAATAGTCATAGACGAATCGGTGAAAGGTTCAACGTATACCGTTGTTATCCCCAGCTCCTCTAACTTTGCTTTAAACGCCGTAATGTTTCCAAGGTAAAGAGACGTTAACTTCTTGTCCCTTTCCTTTACGATCAAATCGTAACCAGAAAACCCGTCCATGAGTTCATCTCTGACCGCTGTACGGTTCCTAACAAACATCGTGTTCAGGACCAGCCCTCCACCTATTAGAATAATAAGACCCAACACGCCCCGGTTCTTATTTAACTTCAAGAGAAGCCCACTTGAATGTGCATCAAGATCGGACCCAAGAAGACCGTTAGGCTTCAAACCCATCACCAGCACGATTATGCTCAGCGGGAGGAGAACCCGATATTCACCAACCCAGACCCCAATAATCGATTGACCCCAGTTAACCAGTAATAGGTCAGCCAATCCCACAACCAACCCACCAACCACTGCACCCTGAAGGCTATCCATACCGCCAAGAAGGACCGCAGCTAAAATGGACGAAAAAATCCATGACCCAGACGAGGGTGTTGTGTTAAACTGCATCACTACAATCGCCCCCGCCAGTCCAGATAGCCCACCAGCTAATGCCCAAACATATACTCGAAAACGTCTAGGGTCCAAGCCTTGAACCTCAGCTAGTTCACGGTTCTCTTCGAGCGCCCTTAATGCGACTCCAATCTGAGTACTCCGATTCATCTGCCTGATTAATACAATCGATAAAAGAGCTAGTGTGTTCGCTAATAGATACCTTCCTGGTATTTGGCCAACTGTAAAAAATATTTCATGGAGATGCAGTGTTGACCACTGACCTTGAAATATTTCCACAGCCCA
>CAYLJH010000286.1:0-2562 GCA_964383685.1 uncultured Candidatus Bathyarchaeia archaeon
GGGGTCTTCGCGTCGGGGATGATGATGCCATTGATCCCGCAGTCCCTCATCGCGGGCCTGACGGGGCAGAACACAATCCTTGCCAACACCATTGCAGCGGTATTCGGCACGATCGCCTACTTCCCGACACTGGTAGAGGTTCCCGTTGCGAACATGTTCATGGAGCTGGGTATGCATCCCGGTCCGTTGATGAGCTACCTGCTGGTAGACCCCGGCGTCTCCCTACAGACCCTGCTGGTGGTGAACACAATAATCAAGCCCAAGAAGACCGCTGCCTACGCACTGTACATGCTGGGCTTCGGGATTCTAGCTGGCTACCTGTACGGAATATTCCTTGTTTGAGGTAAATGAAATGAAAATAAAAGTACTGGGCACTGGATGCCCCAAATGCATGAAACTTGAGGCAATGGTCAAGACAGCCGTTGAAAAGCTGGGGCTTGACGCCGAGATAACCCACGTCACGGACATCGACAAGATACTGTCATACAATGTAATGATGACGCCAGCCCTCGTGGTTGACGGCGTGGTCAAGGTATCAGGTAAACTGCCATCAGAGGCCGCCCTGGAGAAGCTTCTCCAGTAACCCCTTTTTTAGAAACTGTATTTCTTCGCGATCTCTCTGGAAACGTATTCACGCATCTCGTCGTCGATGGCGTCGATGAGGTTGAATATGTGGTCATTGACGACCTGGTAGAAGGTCTTGGTGCCCTCTTTCCTGGACTTTATCAGGCCAGCTTCCTCCAGTAGCTTCAGGTGCCTTGAGACCGTGGGCTGGGACTGGGCGATCAATGGTATTATCTCGCACTGGCAGTTCTCCCCTGACCTCAGTATCTCTATGATCTTGAGGCGGTTTGCGTCGCCGATAACCTTGAATATCCTAGACTTGAACTCCAGGGTCTTCTCGTCAGGCAGATTGAGGTTCATCAAGCAACTTCGATATATCTAAATATTTAAATGATTGCGAAAATCAGAGGGCTTCCCTGATGATCCGCTCGATGACGCGGTGGTCGGGCAGCTTGCCGTTGTATTTGACAACCCCGTTGACAACCACGGCGGGAGACATGAGTATCCCGTATTTCTCGGTTACCTCATCGGACATAACATCCCGCTTGATGACCTCCACGTTTATCCCCTCCGCCTTCAGCTTCTCGGCCGCCCTCTTCGCGTTCTCCTCAAGCTTTTTACAGCGTTTGCATGGGGGGACCATGCCAAGGCACTCCACTATTACGCTCAACTCAATGCATCCTCGATGGCCCTTTCCGCTGCCTGGATGCAGCTGAGCATGTCGTCCAGCGTCGCAACCAGGCTCCCGATGCTCCTGTCGGTATGGACCTCTATCTCAAGAACGGTTCCATTCACCAACGTTATGATGTGCATCCCGTCAGGGACAGTCATGTTGTCGGGGGTGATGGCCTTCTGGATTGCCTTAGCGGTGTTGGCTTCCCCATAATCGATCTCGATCACTGTCTTGCTGGACTTTGGCATGTCTGGGGTATAGTTGAATCTTCTATAAAGTTGATGCGATTACCCCGACTCGCTCAGGGTTTTCTCGACGAGCCTGTTGACGTTCTCAAGGAACTCCCGTTCCTTGTTTCTGGGGATATACGCTCCGGCGGCGATATCGTGGCCCCCTCCTCCGCCGCCAACGGCCTCGGCTGCCTCCTGCATAATGAGCCCCATGTGGAGCCCCGCCTTGACAAGCTCATCCAGCCCCCTGGTGGATACCTTGAGCTGGTCGTCATCAGTGAAAGCGGTGGCGACGATGGGTTTCTTTGCCTTCAGTATCCCCTGGCCCAGGAGGACCCCTGAGACCACGCCTATCACGGTGTCGTTAACCTTGTCCTCGGCGGTGATTACGTAGATGTGCTCCTGCTCCTCCACCTTGTCGTTCATCTGGACCCAGTCAAGTGCCTTTGCGATGGTGATCCTGTACTCCGCGAGTACCTCCTGTGCCTCGATCATGGCGTCCCCCCTGTCACCCAGGCACACGCTGATGCCGACACCTGGCTTTCCCATCCTTCCGCATGCGTTGATAAGGCTCCCGAACTCCCTGCCTCCCCTGAGGGGGCTGCTCTTCTCCTCCAGCCTGAACGTGTAGATCGTCCCGATGAGCTGGTGGATGGCGCTAGAGTCACAGCCGCTGCTCACCATGTGGTTGCTGAGTGCGCTGAACAGCCTGGTCCTCTCGTCATCTGTGAGATCAGCCAACGCCTTCAGCCTGTCCCCTTCAAGTATCTCGATCCCAATCTCCTTGAGGAACGCGACGCTGTTGCTCTCGTTCCCGCTGAGCCCAGGGATATAGGGAAGGGTCGTGTATGCTATCGCCTTTGCGATGGGCCTTGTCTCGTACCCGTAGAATATGAGGCCGACATGTTTCTTGAGCATGTTTTTGTCGATGGCGTCCTGCTCGATGATACTGTTCAGGCCGAAGAGTGATTTCCTCTCGCCGCGGTCCTGCTGGTCGCCTAGCGCACCAAGCAGTCCAAGACATGCCAGGTCTACGTTCTCCGGGTCAAGTGCCTTTGCGAAGAAGTAGCACACGCCCGATGCGGCTATCTCCCT
>CAYLJH010000287.1:0-2530 GCA_964383685.1 uncultured Candidatus Bathyarchaeia archaeon
CTTATTGCCTGGGGTATTCTCAATACGTTCTGGGTAGCGGATAACATCGACAACTTCTTGAAGCGCCACGAGCCAAGGGTGAACAACACCGAGAACAACCCCATGTACGACGGCAAGGCAACTGTAGCCCAGGCATTCGACTCACTGACCGCCACGAGATACTACCAGGCATTCAGGCCAGCCATGGCGGCCAGGCTCTGCAAGCTAGCAGCCGAGACAAACCCGGGCAAAGCAGGAAAGATCCTGGACATCAAGGAGGAGCTGGACGGCTACGTCGAGGACCGTCTCAAAGAGGTCATCTCGGGAACGGATTTCGAGGTGATCCCCATCCAGAAACTGGTCAAGGTCCAGGTGGGAAGCGCCCTGATAACCATGCAGTCCATAAAATAATTTTTTTTTCGCTTTATAGTAGGTTACCTACTATTCGTTTATTCGAAAAGACAGGCCACTCCACTCAGTCCCAGAGGTTGAGGTATACCGAGTCAATCTCGTAGCTGTTCTGGGTAAGATCCCCCACCCCGGTCGTGTCCACGAACCTGATGATGAAACTGCTGCTCCCCAGGATACCAGACACGTCCAAGTTGTTCCACCCCGAGGACACGCTTGGGAGTACGTTAACCCATGCCCCGCCGTCCCAGTAATTCACCTGAATGGTCTCCGCCCCCAACGTTCCACCGTAGATTGATAGCCACTCGTTTGTCTTGGTGGGAAGCCCGCTCCATGCTACCTCCAGGTCAAGGTCGTAATAGTTTGATCCAGATGTCTCCTTTGTGATCGTGACCTGGTCAAAGTAAGCATGCTCTCCGTTCTGAGCCCCAGTCACGACCCATTGAACCTGGAAATCAGCGATAAAGTACTGCGCGTCGCTGATCTTCTCCTGATAATTGTGCCACGTGTCCTCTGTGTTAATGCCCAGGTCAGCTATCAGATCCCATGAAGTACCGTCAAAGTACTCAAGTTCATATTCTCCTGGCTCCAGGTCATCGTCATAGTACCAGAAATCAACGTAGATGAAACCGGCATCAGAGCAATCCATGGCTAGGGTTTCTATGTTCCCGCTTTGTCCGCCTCCCTGGCCATCAAAGTCCGCGGAATCAACACCGACGTATACAACGTTCGTTTCTTGATTCCACCTGTTATCAGCCGGTGTTTCCGCCCATCCTGTTGAGGGGTCATGTCCCCTCGAAGCTTTCAGCGTTAATCAGGGTAGTATTGAAAGCGGTTCCAACAACCAGTTCCTCAGTCAAAGTATCCATGATACCGTCCGGGCCAGCCTGCATCGCGCTGAACAGGCTTTGTGTTCCTAACGCGGTCGGTGGCTGTGAGTCTACAATGTTGTCGACATAGAAGAACTGGGTCTCCCCTCCACCACTGCCACTCCCGCTTCCTCCTCCTGTGACAACAGGCTCAGGGTACTCGCCGTAGTAGATGTTCCCCAGCTTGGTGAGAACCTGGATCGTGTACTCGTTCAACGGGTTCATCACGATGGTGGCGTTCCCGATATTCGTCTGGTTCTCCGTGGGGTTCAGGCTTTCACTTATCCTGTAATAATCCTGGGTGTTTGACGTATCATCAAAGACCCCTATCCACTCCAGCTCAGCTAGGATGTTCCCCGTGTTTTTAATTGTCAGGTTGAGGCTGTTGCCCCCTGTCAAACGCACACGCTGGATATCCAAGTCCTCGTCTGCAGCGGCCCTGTCGAGGGCGGCCATCTCCAGGAGAATTCCATCACTTGACCTCTCAATCCTGTTAACGACCTGATAGTAGGAAAAACCAACGCCGAGTATCATCAATAGGAAACCGATGCCAATGAGGCTCCCAACGGCTTTCCGAGAACGCACGTCTAACCCTATGCTCACTTGGCTAATATACATTAACGAAAGAAGTGGAATTAGGAGATCGACCAGACGAAACGGGGCACGTTATTACCGCCCTCCATCCGCTGCTCAAGCTTCCTGATAATTGATCCCTCCTCGGCTAACTGCTCAAGTGGGTCGATGACCTGGTTCTGGTCGCCCCATCCAAGCTTTACGAGTTCCATCCAGGGCGCTTCTTCCATCCCGAAGATCGACCCCCCGAGTGGCTTGCTCAGTTCCAAGATAATGTCGATGCAGGTCATGTCTTTTTCCTTTAAAAGTTCGGTGATTACGTCCCTGAAAATACCAATATTCAGGTGTGGATCTACTGCATTTCTCGTCGGGTCCAACTTTGTGATCTCGATCCTGTCCCTTGTCATCTTGATGAAGCTGTTCCTCGGTGCGTGGAACACATCCATATCGTCCTTCACATCTTCGAAGCCAAGGTGGCTGCTGCTGAACATGGTCTCGCCGTCGCCCTTTGCCAGCGTGCATGCCTGGATCCAGTTGGTGATGTAGATGGTCTCGGGCTCGCTGGGACTCATGGCCGCTAGCAGCACCATGCCCGTGAGGCTGTTAGCGGTCCCCCTCGTGGCGTCCGCGAGACTCTGTCCCTCTTTTACCTTCTTGTCAACCAAGTGTATGGCCACCTCGCTGTCGGTGATGTAGTTTAT
>CAYLJH010000288.1:0-2491 GCA_964383685.1 uncultured Candidatus Bathyarchaeia archaeon
CATCCATTTCTTCCGCTGGAAACAGGTGGGGCCGGGCTTCTGGAACCTCCAGTCAACAACAAGGTAGATGGCTGCAGCCTCGACTATGACCCCAAGGACCACATGGGCCCTGAACAGCATGTTGAGCCCGATGACTGACGAGTCGCCCAGCCTCAATGCAACGGGTATCATGACAACGAGTATGGACCCCGTGTTCAGCAGGGTCGCTATGGACAACACGATCCCGTGGTTCATGAAGCTGCGCCTCTTGGCGAACACGAACCCGACAAAGATTACCCCCATCACTGCCAGTTGCAGGATGACACTGATATCGCTGGACAACGGGGCCGATGTGCTGAGGAGGTCAGACATAGGACAGGGTTACGGTCGCTCGGATAAAAGTACATGCCCAAACCCATTATACGAGTTAGGCGTAAAGGTGCTAATGTTCAAGGACATCAAGCTAGTGATCTACGACCTCGACGGCGTTCTCATCGACAGCAACAAGGCGATAGTTGAGAGTTTCAGGCTACTCCACAACGAGATCGGTGAACCATTCAACCCGGATGATGTTTTATCGCGTATAGGGGTCGGTTTACTTGAGATATTCAAGGAGATTCTGCCGGAAAAACACCACGACAACCTGGCAGAGCTGAGGCTATCCTACATCAGGAACTTCCAGGGGTTGGGTACCGAGTACATCAGGCTCCTTGACGAGGTTGAGGAGACCCTTGCCGGCGTGAAGGCACGGGGATTTACTCAGTCTGTGGCCACCAACAAGACCACGTCCGAGGCGGAGAGGATACTTGAGGTCCTGGGGATCGCCGAGCACTTTGACCTGATAACCGGGTTCGGCACGGTCCCGAGGGCAAAGCCCGAGCCTGATATGATCATTTACACCCTGGAAAAGTTCGGGGTAAAGCCCGAAAACGCGGTGTTCGTTGACGACACAAAGATCGGCCTGACGGCGGGCATCAGGGCAGGGGTTAAGACTATCGGGATCACCACGGGGAACAACACACTTGACCAGATCAAGGAAGTAAAGCCTTCGACCATTATTCACAGGTTCAGCGACATCCCCCGGATAATCCAAGCCTGATTATCCACTGATAATTATTTATCAGCCCCAGACAAAGTGATCCCCAAGAGTCAACGTTTTGTGCAGGGTGGGATGTATGGGCAGATTGGACGGTAAAGTAGCAATGATAACTGGATGCAGGAGAGGGTTCGGGGAAGCCATGGCCAGGGTATTCGCCCAAGAGGGGGCGGCGGTCGCCTTATGTGACATAGTGCCCCAGGAGGAGCTCTGGGAGCACGTCGGATCAAAGATCGAGGCAATGGGAGAAAAAGCCATCTGCTTCCAGGCGGACGTCTCAGATGAGGCACAGGTCAACTCCATGGTGAAGGAGACCATCAAGGAACTCGGGACCGTGGACATCCTGGTTAACAACGTGGGCATAGCGGGGCCAACGAAGGCGGCGTGGGAGCTCACCCTTGAGGAATGGAACAGGGTCCTTTCCGTGAACCTCGGGAGCACTTTCCTCTGCACCAGGGCGGTTGTACCCGAGATGATCAGGAAGAAATACGGGAGGATCATCAACTTCAGCTCAGTCGTCGCCAAGAACCCCTACCCGTACAGGACGCCCTATGCCACCACAAAGATGGGCATAATTGGGTTCACGCGAATCCTGGCGCTTGAGGTCGGCAAATACAACATCACGGCGAACGCGATATGCCCCGGAAACCCGGGAGGGGAGCGAAACGTCGAGGTGCTCAGGGACGTTGCGGAATACACCGGCAAGCCGTTCGACGAGGCCGCCGCAAGGGGGCGGTTCAAGGAGATGAGGGAGAAAGGAGTACTGGGGGGCATGTACCTTGGGGGAGAAGGTCACGTTGAGGCGTTGATATCCCACGATGATGTGGCCCGCTTAGCGTTGTTCCTCGCATCTGATGACGCCGCCAATATCACGGGTCAGGACATCAACGTCAGCGCCGGTACCACCATGTGGTGACCTCTATAAATCAAGTGATTTGGACTAGTGAATGAAGTTTTGAGTGGCTTAACCGCGGGGAATCAGATCCGTTTCCCTTAGGTGGCAGGCCAGTCAAATAACCCGAGTGTCATCTTTGTTCAAACGTCAACATAATAACGCACTTATGATGCACTATAATATTGACATCATACACATATATCGCCTTATTGGACATATTCAATGCACTTATAGTGCATTAAACTATAGACATAATCACCACCCATAGATAGATGTTAATAGTATAATGCACCAACTGCAATTAGCATAACGCACCAAGGTGATAACCTCGGACATTAAAATTAAGGAAGTTCCCGATATCCAAAGGTATATTTGGACAACTCCCGAGTCGATCGAGGCGGGTATAAAATGGGATAGAAGAGAATATCCATTGGATATGAGAGTAGATTTTCTAGGTACCGATCCAAGTGGAACACCAGTTCTAGTTGAAGCGAAAAACAAGGCAAAAAAAGATCATATCT
>CAYLJH010000289.1:0-2479 GCA_964383685.1 uncultured Candidatus Bathyarchaeia archaeon
GTCTCTAATAATAAACACGCATATGTAGTGATGCTACTATAAACCACCCCAAAGATGTACGTAGTCAATACTACCCCTGTCGAGTGAAATGATATAGTTAGATTTTCACGGTGTCTCCGTGCTTTACCCTGATTACCCGCCCCGGGAACAGCTCCTCGAACACCTCTGGGTGCAGGGTGTGGACGGGTATGATCTTGCCGGGGTTGAGCTTGGTTATCATCTCCACCAGCTCGGGCTGCGAGGCATGTCCCGATATGTGCCTCCTCTGGAACATGTTCCCCTCCTTGATGTACCGGACCCCGAACAGGTCCAGCCAGTTCATGAACTTGCCCTCGTCGATCATCATCTCGTCGTTGAACGGCTCCGTGGATGCCTTGATGTACTTGGCGCTGTGGTCTCCCTCGGGTATGAGGTCGAAGAGCTCGTTGCTGTCCCAGTAGCTGAAGGCCAGCACGTAATCCTCGGGGTTTTCCCTGATCTCGTACGCCTTGACGCCGTGGGTGATGTGGTGGGTTGCCAGATCGTAGACCTCCTTGTACTCGTATGGCTCGCCTGGTACTATCTCGGGCAGCGGGTTTCTCTTGTTGTCCAGCTTGCCGCCGATGCCCATCCTCTCGGCTATCCTGACGATGTTCCTGTCCTTCATGGCCGTGTTCTTGCCGTGGTAGTGCAGGTACCCCATCTTGAACTTGGCGTAATCGGCCTTTGAGTACAGCAGGCTGCCCTCCCGCTTCAGGTAGACCCGCAGGTTCTCCATCTCACGGGGGTCAGGGTACTTGTCCGGGAAATTGACGTGCATCTCGTAGAGCAGGTAAGCCGTCTTGGGGTTGATGACGAGGGTTCTGCCGTTTGCCTTCGCCGCCTCGTGTATCACGCTGAACCTGGAGGTGTCCTTCCAGCCAAAGTCGATGAGCACCACCCCTTCCGCGTCCTTGATGTCGGAGTTGATCCCTTCCTGGACCTGCTTCTCTGTGATGATTGAGTCGTTGTCGATCCTTGTGCCCTCTGTGATCAGGACATCCACTGGAACCCCGATTGATTCCACGTACTGGTCGATTGTGGCGCCCATGGCTCCGTTGAACCTGATATCCCCCGTGTAGAGAACCGTGGGAGCCCCCTCCCCTGTCAGCAGCACCGAGCAGGCTCCGGGCACCGAGTGGCCTACCGGTATGAGCCTGTAGTGGATGCCCTTCAGGTCCCCTTCCATCCCTGTACGGTACTCTCTGTGCCTGCTTGAGAAGGTGTGGCTGAACGTGAACCCGGTTTTCTCGTCCAGCTCATCAGGGACACTGTCCTCTTTCACCGGGGTGTAGTCAAGCTCCCCGGGGAACAGGGTCCTGTTGTGCTCCCTCTTGGGCACTATCTCCTCCCTCCTTCTGATCTCGTAGAATTGCTGGTCTACCCTCGTGTTGGAGACATCGCACACCGCCTTTGATAGTACCCTGGTCTCCTCGGTGCAGATGACCGGGATGGATTCGCTTAGGAAGCTGACGTCCTGGATGTGGTCGAAGTGGGCGTGTGAGATGAAAACGCCGTCAACCCCTGGGCTCTCGCTGTCGTAGTGCTTTATGTCCCCTCTCTTCCAGTAATCGGGAGCCTTGTCCAGGGGGAGTTTTGAGCTATCCGCCGGGTTCCTGAGCAGCGTGGTGGTATCAACGAACAGCGGATCATAGACGCCGTCTATCTTTGGCAGCACCCCGAGCCTGATGAGGTCCCTGAGTGCGTTCTTTGACCTGATCTGGAGGAACTCTGAGTAATATTCCCCGGTCATCCCCATTCTTCTGCCGAAATCGAGCAGGACTGTCCCGTCTTTTGTCTCATATAGTACTTTATTTCCGCCGATCTCATCGACTCCGCCGTGAAAAGTGAGGGCTACCATGCCTCCAATGTGATCAGACATTCATTTAACGGGTGGGGTAAGGATAAATCGCGCCAAGCCCCTTCACAACCCATGCCCCCCAAGACGGTTTCGGTTACGGGTTTCAAGAACAGCGGCAAGACCAGCGTCGTCGAGGCGCTTGTCAGGGAGTTAACATCTAGGGGACGCCGCGTGGGCACCCTGAAGCACACCGCTGATGATATCAGCCTTGACACGCCGGGGAAGGACACCAGCAGGCACAGGGAAGCGGGCAGCGTCGCCACCGGGATAATCCAGGAGAACACCACAGCCGTGTTCATCGACGAGAAGCTGAGCATCCACCAGGCCGCTGAGAAGCTGGGGCCTATTGATTACCTTGTCATTGAGGGCTTCAAGACCGTTGACACCCACGCCAGGATCATCGTCCCCAGGGAGGACGGGGACGTGGAGAAGCTGTCAAACGGCCTGGAGATTGCCATCGTGACGATTCCCGGTTCAAAGTACACGGGCGAGGCGTTGACCCTTGACGACGCGGCGAAACTCGCTGATATCGTTGAGGCGAGGGCCTACCCCATGCTGCCGGGGATTGATTGCCACAGCTGCGGGTACGACGACTGCGTA
>CAYLJH010000290.1:0-2449 GCA_964383685.1 uncultured Candidatus Bathyarchaeia archaeon
TGAGGCCGGCGCAGGGCGCTGTCCTGGCAGTTGAGAGGACCATCCCTGCGGTTAATACTGCCATCATGATCCTTGAGTAAGTTCACGAATCTCCTGCCCCTTTTATATTTTTTTTATCAATGTCGAGGTAACCGTTATTTCCTCCCGGCTGTGTGTGTTTAACATGAAATTCATAGGTAGCCGGGACATCGCGGTGACCGTGGAGAGCCTGGAAAGGTCCCGTGTTTTCTACGAGGAAGTGTTGGGGTTCAAGCCAAGTAAGGTCGAGGAAAAGCTCGTGGTCTATGATACGGGGGCCATTACGCTGTACATCCAGGAGCTTGAGAGCCATCCCCCCGTCCCCAGCTTCACGGTTGAGAACCTGGCCGAGGCGCGTGCCCACCTTGAGGCCAACGGGTGCGTGGTCACAAAGGAGTGGAAACGGTCGCTTTACTTCAGGGACCCTGACGGCAACATCTGGGACATAATCGAGCCCTAGCCGTCGATCTTGACCATGTAACTGGGCTCACCTGGCACCAGCTTGAGGCAGAAGCTGAACCTGTTGATATCCATGGCGGCGTGGAAATCCCCCTCGACGAAGGTCTCCTGCTCCTTGTCAAAGAACTTTGCGCCCTCGGGGTGCCTCCTGATCTCCTCCTTCATGGCCGCGAAATCGGGCTCCTCGCCCTTGAGCCGCATCTCGATGTACTCGGCTAACAACTCGTCCTCGGGTGCCTTCCTGACCCCTCCCCAGCCCATGGCAACCAGGCTCACCACCTCAGGGTTCCGTTGCCTGATGTACTCCACGATGGCGTCGGCCATCACGAAGCTTCCTGGGAGTATCTCGTCGGCGTTCCCGGCCAGCATGAGTCCCCTGGTGCCCGCGCTCGTGGTCTGGACCACGGTGACCCCTGTGAAGTCAACTTCCCTGATCTCGTGGGGGCTGTTCCCGTAGTCGAACCCCGTAACCTGTTTTCCGTCGCGTTCCCCCATGAGGATGACGCCAGGGTCTGCGTGTTTCATCGCGAACGACTCCTCCACCGTTCCCACGGGGATTATCCGCTCGGCCCCGTTGGCCATGACGTAGGCCGCCGTGGTGAATGCCCTGAAAACGTCTATCACAACCGCAAGCCCCCTGGCCTGCCCCGCCCCCTCCACGAGGCTGAGGCGGCGAATATCAATTGCCTTGGTATCGGTCAAACTGGTTCAATGAAAATGAGTGTGGGTTTCTATTAACCTATGCGAGGCTCTGTTTGAAGTCTACCTGTGTCCCTGAGCCAAGCTTGAAGAGCATATCCCTGATCTGGGTGGTTGCCTCCGCCTTGTTCTCGGTGTCCTCTGTCCTCAAAACGTTCCATGCCCACTCAAGGGCCTCGAATGCGCCGATCTCGTAAGTTGACATGCTTATCAACACAAACCCAGTGAAATTCGGATAAAAGGCAAACGCACAGGGTTGTATTGGGGGGAGGTAAGTGAAAGTGACTGTATTTTTATAAATATTCTCTGACAGTTAATTTGTCAGGTGTTGAACGTAGGAAGTCGCGATTTTATCCGGGACCTAAATGCAAGAATTAAATCGATAGAGGGTTTGTACGTCCCCTTGATTATGGTGTGTGGCGCGGGAAAGCCTGCTGATAACGACGCCTTGGTGAACAATGCCCAATATGAACTTGATCCATATGTCATTAGACAACAGCTTATCCAAGTACTGAATGAGAATGGCTTCATTGCCATTATGTTTGAGAGTAATTTTGACCTGACTGTACCCAGTATCGAAGAGTTAGAGGTGTGTCGTTATCCAGAGATTGACAAAGTGATCGTTTTTTCTCACTCTCCTGGAGCTATTTCCGAGTTTACCTCCTTTCTTGAAGACCCAGTCATTCGCGGTAAACTTGTGATTCTAGTGCCCGAGGAGTATCACCCATTCACAAATCCATTTCCCGGCTACCTTGATAGTGTTTTCTGGCGGGTTTTGGTGGAGGGTGGTCAGGTAATTCCATACGATTCGACAGGCTCTAAACATATTTGGGATAGCATAGGGGCTTATCTGAAGACCTACCGTGCAATCAAGGGGAGGCAAGTCCGAGGATGATTCAGTTTAGAGTTCAAATTAATTTGAACAGTTCAAAATGTTTATACGTTACCACTTTTCCAATAACTCGGTTACAATGAGATCTCTCCTTAAGGAACCCACCCTTGAGACTGCCCGTATCTTCAAAGCATTAGACCACGATGTGAGGTATCAGGTAGTATCTGAAATTCTGGCAACAGAGAAAATGAGTTTCACTGAACTCTCTAAAATGATCGATGCAACAAGGACAAGCCTGGCTTATCACCTTCAAATCCTAGTAAATTCTGGTCTCCTGGAAAAGACCCTGGAACGAAATGGGGTGGAGTACTCCTTTTACTCCATTACTGATCTGGCCCTTAACCTGTTTTCACAGCTCCAATTACTCAGTGAATCCAGAGT
>CAYLJH010000291.1:0-477 GCA_964383685.1 uncultured Candidatus Bathyarchaeia archaeon
CCTGTTGTCGTTGCCTATGACGTTCTGGCGGAGGGTGCCGTGTCCCGTCAAGGGAACGATGTTGAAGCTGGCGCCCTTGCCGCGGATCATGTCAAGGTACTCCTTCATGGAGCCCCAGTTGAACTCGAACTCCTCGCCGAGCTGGGACTTGTCATATTTTTCGCGGTACTCGCTGAGGCCCTTGTTCATGGGTGCCGCGGAGCTGCCGCAGTTGCCTATCACCTCCGTGGTGACGCCCTGCCTGATCTTGCTGTGCACCTCGGGCTCGATGAGGACCGGGTAATCGCTGTGGCTGTGGATGTCTATGAAGCCGGGGGCGACGATCATGCCCTCGGCATCGATGACGCGGCTGGCAACCGCGTTACCAAGATCATTTATGGCCGTAATCCTGCCGCCTTTGATGCCCACGTCTGCATGGTACCACGGGTTCCCAGAGCCGTCCATGACCCTCCCGTTCTTGATGATAATATCGAACTT
>CAYLJH010000291.1:487-2437 GCA_964383685.1 uncultured Candidatus Bathyarchaeia archaeon
AGAGCACATGTCTGAACTCCAGTCATGGACAATAACCGGATTCCTCGGTTTATAGAATTATTGAGATGGGGGATATGTCACATGTGAGGCGGTTTTTTGCCATAGATACCCTTTAAATGCACCCTCACGTAACGTGAAAGGATTCAGCATTCAGCGACACGATCAACATGAAATTCATAGAACTGCCAATACGAGACGAGATTTTAGAAGCCCTTGAGGACCTAGGCTTCGACGATATGTTCCCCATACAGGAGAACGCCATCCCCGTCATGCTTGAGGGGAAAAACGTGGTAGGCCAGGCAAAGACGGGCACGGGAAAGACCGCAGCCTTTGGTGTCCCCATGCTTGAGATGCTTGACCCACATTCAGGGAACGTCGAGGGGTTCATCGTCGCCCCCACGAGGGAACTGGCACAGCAGATCACGGACGATATTAACTCTTACGCGAAATACATGGACTCGTACGCCATATCTATCTACGGCGGCGTGGCCATCGGCCCCCAGGTGGACCAGCTCAGGAAGGGCCCGACCATCGTGGTTGGCACCCCCGGCAGGTTAATCGACCACATCAGGAGGGGCAACCTGGAGCTCAGGAACGTCAAGATGGCGGCACTGGACGAGGCCGACAGGATGTTCGACATGGGCTTTTTCGAGGACATCGAGTTCCTCCTGAACCAGATGTCAAAGAATCCCCAGATCACCCTCTGGAGCGCCACGTTCGACGAGCGGACTATGCAGCTCAGCGCACGTTTCATCCCCGACTATGTTGAGGTGAACATGAGCAGGGACGAGATCGGGAACATCGATATCACACAGTACTATATGCTGATGTCACACCACGAGAAGATGGAGAACCTCATTACGGTCATCGACTATTTCAAGGTGGACAGGGCTATTGTGTTCTGCAGGACTAAACACACCGTTGACAGGCTGCAGTCGTTCCTCAGGAGGGAGAGGATCCCCGCCGAGGCCATATCGGGTAACTACTCCCAGGCAAGGCGGCAGTCCGTCCTCGATGGGTTCAGGGAGTTCAGGTTCGAGATTCTCGTGGCAACCGAGGTTGCCGCCAGGGGGCTTGACATCGATGACGTGCCATACATCATCAACTATGACATCCCTGACGACCCCCACATGTACTTCCATAGGGTAGGGAGGACTGCCAGGGCCGGAAAGCTGGGAACCGCCATCACATTCGTGCTGCCAGACCAGGAGCTGGAGCTTGAGCGGGTAATGGCCATCACGACGAGCCCCATCACCAAGTGGAGCCCGCCACCAGCCTTCCTCTTCTAAACTTAAATCCCAGCCCCGCCTCATACCGTGTATGAGCGCGTATTTTGATTCACAGCCAACAGCCGACGAGATAACCCGGATGACCGAGGGATTCCAGTCCTGGTTCGAGATAGACCTGGACGCTATCGGGCACAACATCGATCAGGCGAGGGGGAGGACGGGCGGAGAGCTGGTCCCATGCGTCAAGTCCAACGCCTACGGCCACGGGGTGGTTCCCGTAGTCGCGTACATGATGGGCAAGGGCATCAAACGGGTGCTGGTGGCCAAGCTCCACGAGGCGTTACAGCTCAGGGAGGCGGGGCTTGATGTGGGCATCATCAGCATCGACCCGTTGTTCAGCGACGCCCAGTACGTGACCGTGGTTGAACAGGACATCACCCAGACTATCTACCAGTTAGAACCAGCAAGACGGCTAAACAAGGCAGCCGAGAAGCTGGGGAAATCCATCGGCATCTGGATCAAGATCGACACGGGCCTCGGTAGGGTCGGCGTCCGGTGGAACGAGGCAGATGACTTCATCGAGGAGGTATCAAAGCTCAAGAACCTCCGCATCGAGGGCATTTTCAGCACAATGAGCGAGATCGATGAGCTTGACAGGAAACAGGTGCAGAGGATGCTTGATGCCGAGGCAGTCGCCAACTCCAAGGGCATCGACGTTGGC
>CAYLJH010000292.1:0-2415 GCA_964383685.1 uncultured Candidatus Bathyarchaeia archaeon
AGGTACCTGGTCGGGAAGTTGTCGGTGCCGTCTGCTATCACGTCATAGTCCTTGCAGATGTCCATTGCGTTAGCTGATGAGAACATCGCCTCGTGGAGAACGATCTCGATCTCAGGGTTGATTGCTCGCAGTTTCTCTGCTGCTGACTCCAGCTTTGACCTCCCAACGTCGGCTGTGTGGTGAAGGATCTGCCTTTGAAGATTGCTAAAGTCAACCACATCGAAATCGACGAGGCCGATACGCCCGACGCCCGCGGCTGCGAGGTACATGGCTAAGGGTGACCCCAGGCCGCCTACACCTATGCAGAGGACGCTGGCCGCCTTGAGTTTTTTCTGGCCGGCCAGTCCTACCTCCGGCATTATGAGGTGCCTGCTATACCTGAGTATCTCCTGATGAGAGAGCTCCGTGGTCAATCCACTAGCCTCCGCTAACCGCTGGTATCAGCGATACCTCGTCTTTGTTGGCCAGCTCGGTGTCCAGTTTCTTGAGGAAGCGGTAGTCCCTGCCGTTGACGTAGATGTTGATGAAACGCCTTGGCTTGCCGTTGGCGTCGAAGAGCTTTTCGTTGAAAGCCCCGCCGTATCTGGTTGAAAGTCCGGTCAGGACCTCCGATAGGGATGATGCCTCTATCTCAAGGTTTGTGACGCCCGCAACCGCTGCGAGTGCCCCGGACAACGAGACCGTTATTGATGACATGATATGGTCTCCTTTGTGTTTGATTTTACGTGATGAGTTACTTGTTCCACGGCATGGTCTCGTACAAGCGATCCGTGGATGTTCCCGGTCAGGCGTGTTGAGCGCCTGTAAATATAACTGAGTGTCGATTCCTCCTGATAGTGAGCCTCATACTTGCAATCCGATATTAATATAGTTCTACAGGAAATAATCCTAAAGGAATAAAATGGTGGGGTCTACTTCTTGGTGACCTTGAAGGTGACCAGGTTCCACCTGTCGGGGCACTCGTACTTCCACTCGTCGTTGTTGTACCAGGGTATCTGACCGCCGTAGCACATGTTCATCAACGTCGGGAACATATCATGGTAACAGTAGCCGCAGATGCCTCCCGTCTTGTGGGTGTTTACCTCGAACTTGTCCCCTACCTTGTGGCCGGCGCTGCAGTCCTTAAGCACGCTGACCACCTCAGCCATGTATATCGGTTCTTCAGCCATATGTATCAAGTATCCAACACCCTTAGGCTTGATAACTGTTTTAGAGGGGTGAGCCCAAGTCAATCACATGAGTTTGAAGGATATAGTTTCCGAGGCAGCCGAGGGCTTTGACGGCGTCCTCGGGGTATCAATAAGGCACCTGGGCACGGGAGAAGCAGCCCGCGTCAAGGGGAGGACCATGTTCCCGTTGGCAAGCGTCTTCAAGGTGCCGGTGATCGTGGAGTACTTCAGGCAGGTTGACGCGGGCAAGCTGGACCCGGACGAGGCGCATTACCTCACCGACGCTGACAAGGTTCCTGGATCGGGCATCCTCAAGGAGCTGACCCAGGGCATGCCCGTTACTTACAGGGACCTGCTGCACCTCATGATGATCGTCAGCGACAACACGGCAACTGATCTGGTGGCCGCCAAGGTGGGCTTTGAGAACGTGAACGCCGCCATGAGGGACCTGGGGCTGAATAAGACATCGGTGACAAGATACTGCCGTGAGATTCTGTTCGATCTCGTGGGGATCAACGATCTGGAGATCAAGGAGATGACGCTGGATGTGTTCAAGGAGGCCGCTGAGCCAGGAGAGTACACGGGCTCGTGGAGCCTCGGCATCGAGAACAACGACGTATCTACGCCCGATGAGATGACAAAACTGCTCGGGTTCATCGTGGACGGAAAGGCCGCGTCAAGGGAGAGCTGCGACCAGATACTCACAATCATGGGCAAGTGCCAGACCGGTTCCTACAGGATACCCAAGTACCTACCAGGCAAGGATGTGACCCTCCAGAGGAAGACGGGGAGCCTGCCGGGGATAAGGAACGACGTGGGCGTGGTGACCATCAAGGCGACCGGTGAGAAGTACGCCATCACCTGTTTCACAAAAGGGGCCACGGATGTCTACGCGGCCGAGGAGGCTATCGCCCAGGTGAGCCTCAAGGCTTACGAGTACTTTACTGGCTGACGAGCTTCTCTTTCTTCCTCGGGGGCTCTTCGACCCCGATCATGAACAGAGCTACAGCTATGAGCCCTGTTACGGCGCTTGCCCTGAATGGCCAGATGGGACCAAGATTGTTCCACAGCCAGCTGCCTGCGAGGGATGCGGGTGCCGCAACCACCCCTGTGATCGTGCCGATGGTTCCCATCACGGTTGCCCGCTTCTCCTTTGGTACCAAATCTGCGACCAGCGCCTGCCAAGCGGGCCCACCTGCGTTGCCCATCCTGCCTCCTCCTCCAAATGCCTCTGACAGGGAGTTTG
>CAYLJH010000293.1:0-2401 GCA_964383685.1 uncultured Candidatus Bathyarchaeia archaeon
TGACTGGGGCGTCTCCGACGAGGAAATCGAGGACTATATCGAGCCCACCCTCAGGGACAACTACCAGATAGCCAGGGTCCCGTGCTGGGGCTGCAGGCTCCTCCACGCCACAATGTTCGAGGTAAAGGAGGGCAAGTACAAGTGCATGGTGGACGAGCCCGAGTACGAGCAGATGGCGGCATGGGGGCCCGTGGTCGGCATAACCGATGTCGAGGCAACAATGATGCTCAGCGGCCTCACAGACAGGCTCGGCTTCGATAACAACGAGGCGGGGTGGCTTGTAGGATGGGTCATGGAGGGCTTGGAGGACGGCTGGCTCACCGAGGAGCAGGTAGGCTTCAAGACGGGCTGGGGCGATGCCGAGGGCACTGAACGGATTCTCAGGATGACCGCGAGCCGCGAGGGCTTCGGTGACCTCCTGGCAGAGGGCGTCAAGAGGGCATCAGAAAAATTGGGAGGAAAGGCAGCGGAGGCGGCCATCTACACCATGAAAGGCAACAGCCCAAGGGGACACGATCACAGGAACAGGTGGGCCGAGATGTTTGACACCTGCGTCAGCGGCACCGGCACCATCGAGACCCACATGAGCGTCATGAACCCAGACGCACAGGGGCCGGCAAACTCCATCAATGTCAGCAGCGAGGTGGCCAGGACCAAGGGTCTGATGCAGCTGGAGGACAGCGCGTTGACCTGCAGGTTCAACACCAGGATGAACCACAAGCGGTTGGCAGTGGCGATCTCAGCGGCCACGGGCTGGGACATGGATTCGGACGAGGCGTGGGACATCGGCAGGAGGGCGGTGAACCTCATGAGGGCTTACAACCTCCAGACAGGTCTCTCGGCGGAGCACGACAAGCCGTCGTTCAGGTACGGGTCAACTCCCGTTGATGGGCCCACCGAGGGGATCAGCATCCAGCCCCACTGGGACGATATGCTGAGGAATTACTACGAGAAGATGGGCTGGGACCCAGAGACGGGTGTGCCCACAAAGGAGACACTCGAAAGGCTGGGCATCGGTTCTGTGTTCGAGGCTCTTTAAATCCGATACAAAATAGTATCGGATTACCTATTTTTTCCTCAAACCGATACATTTCGTATCGGATCAAACAAACAATAACAGTCCGCCCATCACTATGAGAAGGGTGCCTATCCCGCTCTTCAACGTGATCTGCTCGCCGAATAACAGCCACGCCATCACCACAGTGATCAGCGGGTAAGTAGCAACCAGGCTGGCGCTGAGGGACGCCCCCGACTTGTTGATGGCCGTGTAGTAGAAGTAATGGCCGACAGCGAAACTGGTTACCCCCGCTATCCCGTAAAAGAGCCCGGTCCTGTTCAGCATGTCCGAGTTTATTCTCCCAGTGGCTCCCAGGTAGACGGCGAACACAAGACCGGCGGCTATGCATCCAATACCGGTCCCCACAAGGGGATCCACCCCGTCGCCGGCTGCCCTAACTATTATCGCTTCAAAGCCCCAGACAATCACGGCAAGTAACGCGTAGACCCAGCCCTCCATCTTGACCACAGCTATCCTTCCTGCCGCGTTGATTCAAGTCTTTCTCTCGACGGTTTTTTATCCGCTGGGGGCACCGGTTCAACCATGATTAACCTTGTAAAGCGCAAGCTCAAGGCCGGTAAGCCGTCCCTGGGCACATGGGTGACCGTTGGGCACCCCGATATGACCATGTACCTTGCAGACATGGGCTGGGACTGGCTGGTCTGCGACATGGAGCACAGCGCCTTCGGCCCCGAGACATACCACTTCATGGTGCAGTCAATGCTATGGGGCAGGGACAAGTGCATGCCAATGTGCAGGATACCATGGCACGACCTCATCTGGATCAAGAAGGTAATGGACGCCGGTGCCACTGGGATCGTCAGTCCAAGGATCGAGACAAAGGAGCAGGCAGAGGACATGGTGAGGCTCATGAAGTACCCCCCATGGGGCGAGAGGGGCGCAGGGCCAAGGCTAGCCGCGTTCCGTGACCCGGACTACTTCGAGACCGCTAACGAGGAGACGCTATGTGTCGTCATGATCGAGACAGCCAAGGGCGTCGAGAACATCGATGAGATATTCAGCGTCGAGGGCGTGGACGCCTGTTTCGTGGGTCCAAGCGACCTGAGCCTTGACATGGGTATCCACAAGGACTACACAAACCCCGTATTCCTTAAGACCCTTGACAGGATCGTCGAGGCTGGCAGAGACGCCGGAGTTGCTCCGGGGATGCACTGCTTCACGACACCAGGTCCGACCAACATCAACGAGGCCATCGAAAGGGGCTTCCTGTTCTGCGCCGTCAACAGCGACACGGCGTACCTCAGAAACGGCGTAAACGCTGCCCATGCCCACATCAAGGGCTGGAAGCCTGGTCAGGCAGGCGAAGAAGTGGAGCTCTAGCTC
>CAYLJH010000294.1:0-1637 GCA_964383685.1 uncultured Candidatus Bathyarchaeia archaeon
CCCGTGTGAAAAGGTGTTTTGCGCTCTCATGATAACTATCCCCCGGATTCAAGAAGGCAAACAGCAGGTCAGTCTCAACGAGTGGAACGCCTACCAGCCTCCTTTAGAGCTTCGTCCTCAACCAGCTCACGTAACTCATTGGACTGCCCCTGGAGCCCCAACGCCCCCTCCAGCGCCTTAAACGGGTCTTCAGGGATCGGTATGATCTTTATGTGGTCCCCCGACTCCACCAGCACTACTTTTTTCGAGCCCTTCATTGCCCTACGAAGGTCTGAGGGAAGAGTCAACCTACCCCGTGAATCCAGATCAACCAAACTCATATTGTACCCATATTACGGTACGAAATGGGTACAGATAATCGTATCGCCCATTAACAGAAGAAAAATGGGTAAAAACCCCATCACTCAACGGTTAATCGATTTCCTTCCTTGACCTATCAACTGCTTCACGGATTGCGTTGAACTCCTCTTCGGACATATCCGCCCATAATCCTGCGCACTCACTGACTTTGCCCTTTTTCGCGAGCCGTAGAATAGTATCTGAAAAACCCTCTCGACCAATCCTGAGTTTAAGAAGCACTTCATACGCATCATCGGAAACAAGAATTTCCTTTGGAGCCATAATTCTTCATATGAATTATTTAAAATAAACATGGTCTGTCGATGTTGGTTAAACCCGGAGGACAATCTTGTTGACGTAGCTCTCTATTATTGTCGCATATTGTTTGATGGTTTCATCATCAGGGGGCTTGATGTTGCCGTAGGCTGGGTCTAGGGTGTTCTCGGGTCATTACTGCTGGGATACGAAGATCCTCGCGCCTTTCACCAACTCACTCATCGCGGGGATCTTCTCAGCTTCAATCAGTCTCGTTTTTCTAGTTTCTACAGGGGTTCCGTAACCTTTTTACCCTACTTCTAGGGATGGTAGCTGGGTAACCGGCCAAAGGGCGTGGGACCCACCCGATCCCATTCCGAACTCGGAAGTTAAACCACGCTCCGTTTGCGACATTAGTGATGTCTTCGGCTTCGCGAAATCGCGAAAGCTGGTAGCCCACCTTTCTTTTCACACAACAAGGCTTAGATTCCCGCCGACGTAACCTGATGTAACATGAAGGTCTTGATCACGGGCGGTGCCGGTTTCATCGGCGTCAACCTCATTGAATTGCTGCTGGAGAGGACGGACTGGGGTATCCATGTCCTCGACAACTTCACCACAGCGGACGACGGCATGCTGGACAGGGTCATAGGGAACTCGGAGCGGGTCAAGGTCTTCAAGGGCGATATCAGGGAGAGGGACGACATCATGGCGGCCATGGAGGGCTGTACCTACGTCGTCAGCCTCGCGGCCCAGGCGGGCGTCCTGCCATCGGTGGAGGACCCAATCTTCGATATGGAGCTCAACGTCAAGGGAGTCATTAACATACTCATCTCCGCGGTCGAGCTGGGCGTCAAGAAAGTGGTACACGCCTCATCAAACGCGTTGCTGGGAGAGGGAGAGCTACCCCTAACAGAGGAGCGCATCCCCCAGCCCCTTGCGCCCTATGGTGCGAGCAAGCTTGCAGGAGAGGGTTACCTGTCGGCGTGGGCAGCCAGCTATGGCTTGAACACCGTGGCGCTCCGCTTCAGCAGCGTCTACGG
>CAYLJH010000294.1:1647-2397 GCA_964383685.1 uncultured Candidatus Bathyarchaeia archaeon
TGGGGCGACGGCTCTCAGACACGCGACCTGGTCTACGTCAGGGACATAGCCAACGCAATCTACCTGAGCATGGTCACGGACCTGCCCAACAAGTACGAGGTCATCCACATCGGAACAGGGGAGGAGATCAGCATCGAGGAGGTATTCGACCTCATATACCAGAAGTTCCTGGACAGGGGCTACGAGCCAAAGCCTGCGGTCCACACGGACTGGAAGCCAGGGGAGATCAGGAAGAACTGGAGCAGCATCGAGAAGGCCCGCAGGGTCCTTGGCTTCGAGCCAGAGGACAGCTTTGATGAGAACATCGAGAAGACCATCGAGTGGTTCATCGAGAACTATGGGGGAAAACAATGAAGACCGTCCTCTGCTACGGCGACAGCAACACGTGGGGCTACGACCCCGCGACCCAGACACGTTACCCCAGGGATGTACGCTGGCCTGGGGTGCTCAGGAAGGAACTGGGAGACGATTACCTCGTCATCGAGGAGGGGCTCAACGGAAGGACAACGGTCTGGGACGACCCAATAGAGCTTGACAAGAACGGGGCCACCTACTTGAGGCCCTGCATCCAGACCCACAAGCCCATGGACCTAGTCATCATCATGCTGGGGACCAACGACCTGAAGACACGGTTCAGCCTCCCGGCCTACGACATAGCCAGTGGGGCAGGTGTGCTCGTTGATATCGTGATGAAGAGCGATACGGGGATTGAAGGACGTGCACCCGAGGTACTACTGATCGCGCCCCCTC
>CAYLJH010000295.1:0-1690 GCA_964383685.1 uncultured Candidatus Bathyarchaeia archaeon
CCTGAAGCCATCCGAGGTGGATCTGCTGGAGGACTGCGAGATGGTGACGAACCTGATAATCGGGCAGGTCCTGGAGATGATGGGGAGCGAGGAGATGAGGGAGGACGTTCTATGGCTCCAGGCCCAGCACGTCAAGCCCAACAAGAAGAGGTGGAGGAACATCGTCAAGCTCACCGAGGAGCTATGGGAGAAAGCCGGGGGCGGTGCCAGGGTCAAGGCGTACCACAGCATCGAGGCCGCGTGCAGGGAGATATCGGACGAGGAAATACTGTCCATCGCCGACCCCGAGTTAAGGGAGACCGTGAAAAAGATCAGGCACATACATGACAACCCGCTGATACGGATCACCAAGATCGCGTCAAAGTGCTACCATGAGTGACTGGATAAAATTTACAAGAGATATGATGCTTCAATCGTTTTCGCTTTATTGATTACGTGGTCAGCTACATGGGACCGTGAAGGAGAACGTGGACCCTTTTCCAATCCCCTCCGATTCAGCCCAGATTTTTCCGTCGTGAAGCTCAACGATGCCCTTGCAGATGCTTAACCCGAGTCCCGTTGACTCGATGTCTGAATCCTTGGCAATTTCAGGGAAGGGAGCGAACAGTTTCCCGATGTCATCAGGTGCAAGCCCAGCCCCCTCGTCTTTGACGCTGAAGACAACCTCGTCATTTGTGCCGCTGACATCTAGACTTATGGCCGAACCATTTGGCGAGAACTTTGAGGCGTTTGACAGGAGATTAATCATAACCTGTGAAAGCCTGGTCTTGTCACCAATGACACTGGTTCGTTCAACGGTTCTCAGGTAATTCAGCGTCTGAGCTTTTTTATCCAGTATAGGCTTGATCTCTCCCCTTACCTCATCGATCCAGCCATCGATATCAACCGGTTTTTTGGCGATATCCATCCGACCGATCTCGATCATCTGCATCTCAGTCAAATCGGTGGATAACCGCCCCAGCCGCAGGGCGTTTTTCTCGATAATGTTCAGATACTCGTCAACATCGCCCGGATTACTCATATCCTTGAACATCCTGATGAGACCGACGTAACCCACTATGGATGTGAGAGGAGTCTTGAACTCGTGCGATGCGTTCGAGAGAAAACGTGTTTTCAGGTCACTCGTCTTGATTGACTGTTCAAGTTTGAGTTGCTCATTTAACAGCTGCTGGAACATGTTTTCCTGCTGTTCCCTTGAGCTGATCCTCTCCAGTGCCGATGCAATGTGCAGGGTCAAGGTTTCAACTAGGCTAACATCCTCAGCTGTATACGCATCCAATCTATCCGCCTCAACATTGACGACACCCCGTACTTCATCGCCTACAATGATCGGGATCGCGAGCTCAGAAAGAATCGCTGAGTACGCCTCAACGTAATCAGGGTCTTCGCGAACATCCCCGATATTGTAAGTTTTTCCATCGCGAAAACTCCTGGTCGTGATCCCGGTGCAATCTATCTCAAGACGTGTTCTTTTCGGGATCGTTCCCCGGTATTTCTGTATAGTTAAGTAATTGTCCTCGGGCATCAGGAAAGCTATCTGCTCGTATCCCAGAACGCTGGTAATAATGTCTAATGAAATATCAAAGACCTGGTCACGACTGAATACCGTGTCCAGTTTAACGGCGTGCTCGTGGAGTGCAGAGAACCTTTTCGCGTACTCGCGTTCCTTATCGCGTGCGCTTTTCAGGCT
>CAYLJH010000295.1:1700-2381 GCA_964383685.1 uncultured Candidatus Bathyarchaeia archaeon
TCTGAGAGTTCCATTGGGGAACGGTTCTTGAGAGCGCTTTTCAGGCTGGCTTCATTCTGTGTAACCCTGAAGATGGTGTACAGCAACAACAAGAATACGAGGATTTCAGCGGAGTAGTACCCTAGGTCCAATAATATTTCCAGGCGAGGTGAGATTGAGATTTCTAATAACTCCGTTGCTTTACTTAAAATGTAGACGGTTAAGGAGTATAACGATAGGACGAAGAGGACCCTGTCAGTTCTCTCTCCTGTAACCTTACTTCGATTGTATAAAATGATGCTAATAACTAGATAAAATGACATTAATGCTATCTCGAAAACTAGTATTGTCACCATTTCCTGATAAAAACAGGTTTAAAGTATATAAAGTAAGATAAAAAAAGGGAAAGATATCAGTGCTTCTTCAGCTGGTCCAGCGGCGGCTTCAGTCCATCGGGCAGCGGGGACTTGTACACCTTCCCATCCATCTGCCTTCTCCACTCGGCTTTCGCCTCCTCAACCAGCTCTGGCTTGCTGAGCAGGTCAATCACTGTACCCGCCATCACCTTGGTGGCGAAGACCGTGGACTTGTGTCCGATGCTGGTGCCGTTTGATGCAGTGTTCTGCCAGCTGTGCCCCGCAGCACTGACGATGGTGTAAACAGTCCTGAACTGGACCGTGGGGACGTTCCAGGCCACCTCTG
>CAYLJH010000296.1:0-2374 GCA_964383685.1 uncultured Candidatus Bathyarchaeia archaeon
GTTCAGCGCCGAGGTAATCATTGCGGCCGAGTCGGACCCCTGGATAGAGGACCCCGCCAACAGGGCAGGAAGGTCAAAACCATACAGGCCGGCCATCTACGTGGCCTAAACCCCTTTTTCTTATTCAATTTGCGTCAACCAATGGTATTAAGAGATTTTTTCGCGGAAATAATTCTTACATGCACTTTTTTTGTGCGTAAAACCCGGTTGGTGGCTGACATTTTTGTATGGAATGGACGGCGTTTTTGCATAGATTGAGGCCGGAATGGGGCTGTTTTCGGGCTTCTTAGGCGAAACAGGGCTTGGATATTCTTTGAAGACGTACCTCCCTCGCCCTCCTATGTATTTGTGTGTGATGTTTGCTGTTGATTGACCCGATCCTTGGTATAGATTGACCCGTTAATTGGTATAGATCAAACCTGGAACTGGTTGATTCTAAGAGCCCTTACCTGTAATAGACCTGTTTTAGGCGTTTTCAGTGGGGTCCCCTGCCTCTTCTATGTTTTTGATTCTGGATCAGGCTTTCCAGGCTATCATCTATCTCGGTACAATGATTCTCTAAAACGGCTACCCATTTTTTGTTATAACCAGTAGCTGGTTATATCGGAAAAAAATCCTTGTTTTTTTCTCTTGATATTCATACTTGATGTTGTTTATTGTTTTTAATTGACTACTTTGTTATATTGAATAATTCACTTTTTTGTATGGAATGGACGGCGTTTCTGCTTAGATTGAGGTCGATATGGGGGCGTTTCCTGTAGTCGATTGGACCCTCTTCTGCTATAGATCGAATCTGGAAATGGGTGTTTTTAATGGCCTTTTCGGGTATTTGGCTTGTTTTAAGGGTTATCGGAGAACCCCCCTCCCCCCCCTATTTTTAGACGTATTTCTTGAACCATTCAACGGTTCTTCGCAGGCTGTCCAGGTGGTTTCCTGGCTTCTTCCTGATGCCGTGTCCGTCGTCAACGTACCTCACCATCCTTGCGGTCTGTTTCATCTTCTTCATGACCATGAAGAACTGCTCGGCCTCGCAGATGGGAGTGTCGTTGTCCATCTCGCCGTGGAGGAACAGTGTGGGGGTCTTGGCCTTGTGGGCGTGCCAGATCGGGCTTTGCTTGATGATCAACTCGGGTTTCTCCCATGGCTTGCCCTCAAGCTCCACCTCCATCCACAGGGGTATGGCACTGCACCCCCACTGGCTCCAAAGGTTGCTGATGCTGCTGATGGATACCGCTGCCTTGAACCGGTGGGTCTGGGTGATGGCCCAGTTTGTCAGGTAGCCGCCGTAGCTTCCTCCCCAGACGCCCAGCCTCTCGGGGTCGATCTGCTGGTACTTGCCGATGCAGTGGTCTAGCGCCTCGATGCAGTCGCGGTACTCTCCGCCCAGCATGTCGCCCACCACGGCGTCGCTGAACGCGTTGCCGTAGCCGCTGCTGCCCCGGTAGTTGACCACGATCTGGATGAACCCTGATGTGGTGGGTATCTGTAGCCCGGGGTTCCATGAGTAGCCGCGTTGCCCGCTTGGGCCTCCCTTGATGCTGAGCAGCGTAGGGTATTTCTTTGATGGGTCGAAGTCAACGGGCTTGTATATCCACCCCTGGATGTCCAACCCGTCGCTTGTCTTGAACCAGAACTCTTCGGGCCAACCAACGGTCACGCCCATGGTGTTGTGGCTTGTGAGTTTTGTCTCGTCCACGTCCATGACGTATATCTCGTTGGGCGTGACGGGGTCGTTGACGGTGTACGCCAGCACCCCGTTGCCGATTGATAGGTTTCCATGGGTCCTCTCCCTGTCCAGTACCCGTTCAACTGTGCAGTCCAGTTTTGCGTTGAATACCGGGTATTTTCCCTCGTCCGCGGCGGTGAAGTAGATGGACTCTGAGTCCTCTGCCCAGCAGGGGTTGCCGCAGTGCCTGTCAAGGGAGGCGGTGATGTCTCGCTGGTTTGAGCCGTCCCGGTCCATGACCCAGAGGTGTGTGTCCTCGGGTGTGCTCTCGTTGCTGGTGTTCGCCCTTGTTGTGGCTAGGAAAGCAATCTTCTCGCCGTCTGGGCTGGGTTTCGGGTGGTAGATTGCCCCTACGGTGTCGGTTAGCTGGGTGAACTCCTTTGTCTCTGGGTCCAGCTCGAAGATGTCCAGCTTCATGTTCAGGTCTTCCTCGCCTGACCTGTTTGAGACGAAGATTATCTTGCCGTCTGGTGTCCACTGGATGCTGTGCTCGTCGGTGTCACCGAATGTCAGCTGGGTCGGTGGCTCGTTGCCCGCCACGGGCACGGTGAATACGTGCCTCCTCCTCATGTCGCTGTACCCGTAGAAGGACTTGAACATAAGCCTGTCAATGACCCTGATCTTGGAGTCCTTGTCGTAGGGCTCAAG
>CAYLJH010000297.1:0-2364 GCA_964383685.1 uncultured Candidatus Bathyarchaeia archaeon
GTGTCGGCGAAACTGTCGTCGGTCATGGTCTTGTCTATTATCTCGTTGATGTGGACCTGGGACGACCTGAAATAGGTCAGGACTGCCTCCCTGAGGGCGTCAGCTTCCCCCTCCTTGCCATGGAGCTTCTAGGTTGGGGTCATCAGCGAGGCGCAGAAGTATGAGCTGCTGACCACTAACCAGTACCTCAAACAGATGGACATCATAGTCTCGATACTCCACGATATCCAGGAGCAAATGGATAAGAACGCCTAGCCCACTTCTTTGGCCAGGGCTGTCTCGGTGGCTGATTCAAGGCGGTCGATGTTTCTCATGATTACCTGGAGGTACCGCTTTATCTCCGGGTCCACATCGTCCCCGAGCTTTTCCCCGATGAGCTCGGCGTAGCCCTTGATGACTGCCAGGGGCGTGTTGATCTCATGCTGGACCTCCTGAAGGAAAACGAGCCTCTCCTCATGCACCTCACCCATCTTGTTATTCACCAACACCTTGCTCAAAATGGTACTTTATCCGATAAAAACGATTGCAAATTGGTTTAAAGTTTACCATTTACCTTAACATTTTGGGTAAACATAGACAATAATCGAATATTATTGGGCTTGGGATGCACTCGCCGACCATGCCAGGGTCTCCTCTATGCCCTCCATGGCTGTGATCTTCTGGGCGGACAGCTCCAGGACTTCGACGTTCTCCCTTATGAGGGAGAGGAAGTGGGCTAGCTGGGCTCCGTCAAGCTCCATCTTCTCCATGAGCTCGGTGTATCCCTTGATGACGGCGATGGGGGTCCTTACCTCGTTCTTGATGTCCTCGATGAACCTGAGTGTCCTGCGGTCCAGCGACGGGTTCACTGCGGGTCTCACCTCGGTGACCAGGGTCTTGCCCTTCAACGTGCACCTGATGTGTACCGACAGGTCCCTGCCGTCCCTGTGGCTGAGGGTTGCGAGGCCGCCCCTCGTGGATGTGCCGGCGTCCAGCGCGATGTCAATGTACTGCTGGTCCGTGGCGAACTCGAATGGGCTCCTCCCTATGACCTCCTTGGGGTCGTCGTAGCCTAGGAGGCGCGCTCCCCTCTGGTTGCACCATTTAATCTTGTCAAGGGTGTGGATGTATACCGCGTCGCTGTGGCTACCGTACGTTTTATCGTATTCTTTCTTTGTCACGCATAGTCTTCCCCGTGGAATCGATGAGCCTTGGCTAGATTGGATATAAGGATACAGTGGGGATGATATGGAGTAATAGTCCCTAGGTTAAGTTGATAGTTAGTCCTGTTTTCTCAGATGTCAGGCTTCTGTATTTTTTTCACGTTCTCGGTGGCGGTCATGGGATAAATCTGCGCGTTCGATACCCGTATAAGGTGCTCTTCTTTTTCACTGATATGTTGGCGTGAATAGATGGTTGGGGTATGGATTTACGCGATTCTTAGCGTACTGTTGGTTAGTCTTGTTAGCCTTGTTGGCGTAGTCATCCTGTATCTGGGAGGAGAGCTCGGTAAAGACAGGCTCATGGCTCTGGTGGGGTTCAGCGCAGGCGGGCTCCTAGGAGGGGCCTTCCTGCATCTGATACCCGAGTCCTTCGCGGAGTTCCCCCCTGACAAGGTCTCGATATATATCCTAGCCGGGATTTTCGCGTCGTACCTACTAGAGATGGTGATTGGGTGGAGGCACTGCCATATACCCACGAGCGAAGATCACCCCC
The DNA here is from genome assembly GCA_964383685.1 of uncultured Candidatus Bathyarchaeia archaeon. GTDB lineage: Archaea > Thermoproteota > Bathyarchaeia > TCS64 > TCS64 > RBG-16-57-9. The sequence continues at coordinate 1,696 of CAYLJH010000297.1, forward strand.
ACACCTTCGCCTACGTGAACTTGGTGGGTGATGCCGTTCACAATTTTATTGATGGCATGATTATTGGAGGTGCGTATCTTGGGTCTGTAAGCCTGGGAGTCTCGACTACCGTGGCGGTGATCCTCCACGAAATCCCCCAGGAGATAGGGGACTTTGGCGTGTTGCTGTACGCGGGTTTCAAACCCAGAACGGCGCTTCTGTTTAACCTTGTATCAGCCTTCACCGCGGTGTTGGGGGCGTTGACCGTGCTTGTAATGGGTGGGTACATGGAGGGCTTGACTGGTTTCTTGTTACCCTTTGCGGCCGGTAACTTTGTGTACATCGCAGGGTCTGACCTTGTACCGGAACTGCTGGATCAGAAGGATTTGGGCAAGGGCTTGTCACAGTTTGGCCTGATGGTGTTGGGCGTCCTGTTGATGTACCTCGTGAAGATAATTTAAAAAATAGGTTAGGACTTGCAGTACTCTTGGTCCTTGATGACCAGCACTGGCACCGTGCAGGCGTCGGTGACCTGCCTGCTGACGCTTCCCAGCACCCAGCTGAGGATGCCGCTTGTCCCCCGGTTGCCCAGGACGATGAGGTCAACCTCCCTTGCCCTTGATGCCTCTATTATCTTCCTGGACGGGCTGCCCGTCATGACGATGGGGACCACGTTGAGCCCCTTGTGCT
>CAYLJH010000298.1:0-2350 GCA_964383685.1 uncultured Candidatus Bathyarchaeia archaeon
CTTCTCGTTGACGCCGCCTATCGGTTGAATCTCGCCCTTCTGGTTCACCGACCCCGTCACCGCGATCTCCTGTTTGATGGGTATCCCGGACAATGCGGAGAGGAGCGCGTACAGCTCCGTGCTTGAGGCGCTGTCGCCGTCTATCCCGCCGTAGCTCTGCTCGAAGACTAGCCTCGATGTTAGGCTGATGGGGGCGTCCTGGGCGTACCTCTCACTGAGATAGCCGCCTAGGATGAGGAAGCCCTTGGTGTGGAGGGGGCCACCCAGTTTTGCCTCCCTCTCGATGTCCAGGATCCCCTCCTTGCCCACGCCTATGGTCGCGGTTACCCTGCAGGGCTTCCCGAATCTGTGACCGCCAATGGAGACCACCGCAAGACCGTTCACCTGGCCCACCTTGGCGCCGTCAGTATCTATGAGCATCACGTCCCTGGATACCATCTCCTGGAACCTCTCCTGGTACTTGTTCGACCTGAGCCTCCTCTCCATCAGGACAGTGTCAACGTGCGCCTTCGATGCGAACTCAGCGCCGTCCTTATCGGCGTAGTAACTCGCCTCCCTGATGAGGTCAGCTACCATGCTGAACCGCGTCGATAGCTTCTCCCGGTCAGCTGCGAGGCGGGAGCTGTGAACCACCACGGCGGCAGCGCCTGAGCGGTCCATGTGCCTCAGACCCTCCTTCTTGCAGAGGGTGCCGATGAACCGGTGGAATTTCTTGATATTCTCCTCGTTCCAGTCCATGGAGGTGTCAAAGTCCACGTTGACCTTGAAGAGTTCCCTGAAATCCCCGTCCCTGTTGTAAAGGGCGTGGTAGGTCTCGGGGCTCCCGATGAGTATGATCTTCCCCTTGAAGGGTATGGGCTCTGGCATGATTACCCTAGTCGTCATGTACTCCATGGGCTCCGGGACGTCCTCGATCTCCAGCATCCCGGTCTTTAACGCCCTCTTGAGGTTGGGCCAGGCGTAAGGGTTTGAGAGCAGGTCCTTGGCGTCCATGATGAGGTACCCCCCGTTGGCCCTGTGGAGCGCCCCGCTCCTGACCAGGGTAAAGTCCGTCCTCACGGCGCCGTAGGTGACCTCCTTCTCTATGTAGCCGAAGATGTGGCGGTGGGTGGGATGTGCCGCCGTCACGACGGGAGCCCCTTCAACCATCGAGTTGTCAACAATGAGGTTGACCTTGTACCTCCTAAATGGGTCTGCCTTCGCCTGGACTTTTTCATCTCCCCCCGTGAAAAGCAGGATATTCTCAAGGATATCATCGTTGACCTCACCGAGATATGCATTGACCTGGTCTATCTCGTCGTAGAGCTCCACCATCATCTCAAGCAGGTAGATTATAGATGAGGCCGCGACCCTCTTGTTCAGTTCCTCCACCGCCGTATCGGACTTCTTCTCGATACCGCCCAGCTGACCGAGAGCGGACCTGATCACCTTCCGGAGCGCCTCCTTCTCCTTCAGTATTAAAAGCTTCAGATCAGAGGGTAGCTCGTTGAACTCGTCCTCTGGAACCGGGTCGCCATTCAACACGGGGATGAGCTGGAGCCTGACCGGGGTCCTCTGGAGCTGGAAGCCCCTCTCGCGGGCCTTGTTCTCCAGATCGCCCAGGACATTGGTGCGCTCATCATCGATGGCCTTCAATGTCTCAGAGAGCATCTCGGAGTATTCGTGGCTCGTGAATGCCTCCTCAAGCGCCTCCTTTGCCCTTGAGATGAACCATTCCATGTTCTTCTTGAACCCGACCCCCTTTCCAGCCGGGAGCGCGATGGCTTGGGGCCTCCTCGGCTCGGCGAAGTTGTTCACGTAGCACCAGTCGGAGGGCGTCGGGACCGTCCTGGCCAGTTCCTCCAGGTAGTTGACGATGGCGGTGCCCCTGCCCGTCCCGGGACGCCCCGCTATGAACACGTTGTAGCCGGATCCTTTCATCTCAAGGCCGTACCGGATGGCCCGTACGCCGCGATCCTGCCCGATGATCTCAGTTAGCGGCGGTATCTCTGATGTGTTCTCAAAGTCCAGGAGCTCGGCTGGAAGCGTCCTCCTGGCGGACTTGGGGGATATCTCTGTTTCCATTTAGATCATTCCTTGTTTCAGCCACGTTGGCTTCGATATAGACAAAAGAACAACACAGATAAAAATATATCATAATAAAATATATCTTTATATATAACCTGTCCGCAAGTAAGCCTACATGAAAGAGGACAAGAGAATGAATAACCGGATAGAAAAAACAAGCATCCCCATCAGCGGGATGACCTGCACGGCTTGTGCACAGTCGATAGAGATCGCCCTGAACAAGCAGCGGGGCGTTATCAAGGCGAACGTTAACTACGCCACAGAAAAAGCTGTAGTCGAGTAC
>CAYLJH010000299.1:0-2347 GCA_964383685.1 uncultured Candidatus Bathyarchaeia archaeon
ATGCACAGGATGAGATAGCAGCCGAGCCAGGGATACGGTTCTTTTATCATAACGCGGCGTGGAGGATGTTGGGACATATTGTCCAAGAGCTTAGTGGACAGCCTTTCCATACCTACATTAAAAAGAAGATACTGGACCCCCTTGGAATGAATCGAAGTACCCTGAAAACAGATGAGTTTTACGCAGACTCCAATCACATCGTACCTCACTGGAAAAAACCAGACGGCACGGTAGAGCCTTCCCTCTTTCCCTACCCAAACCCAGAGGATAACCCTGATTTTAGTTTCATCGCCGCTGCAGGAGGGATTACTAGCAGCGTAAACGAGATGGCCAGTTACCTTAACGCTCACATCAACAAAGGTTCCTATGGGGACGGGCGGCTCCTTAGCCCTGAAAGTTTCGATAAGATGCACACTATCCACTCGAAGCGGGCGGATAACCTGTACGGGGAGCTCGGGTACGGGTACGGGGTTGGAATAACACCTGATTTCCACGGGTACAAGATGATAAGCCACGGTGGTAGCATCCTCGTCTCCACAGCCCACATGTCATTTATCCCTGAGATAAAAACGGGCGTAGTTATGATGGCAAACTCCGCGGCTCCGCCATGGGGAGACATCGCGGAGGGTATCTACTGCACTCTATTAGGTTTGGATCCCCTTGAGGCTGTTCCCGGAATATATGTGAAGAAAAAGCTCAGATTGTTGTCTGGGGCCTACGAGACCTACAAGGGTATAGAGAGGGTTGAGATCCAAAACAAGGGTGGGATGCTGTACTTGAGTTCGAAGACTCCGTTCACTGACACTTTGACCCCGTTGATTCCTCGGGACTCGTTGTTATGGTGGACACTGTTCTATACCTACGTGAATGGTGTGGAGTCCCCAGTCGAGTTCCAGATACAAGAAAACGGGGACATCGATCTTTATATCGAGAGATACAGGTACCACAAAACCGGATCATCCATGAATTTACCATAATACGACGAGAGCCCCCGTACGCATCATATATTTTATTCACAAATCACAGACTAAGCGCGCAGTGGTGATAAATAAGGCTCTCTAACAGGACCTAGAAACCCTTCTTATGACCAAGCCTTGCAGATGTTTACTCCCTCGACTGCGGACTTGGCAAGCGCATCGACCCCAGCAGCTTTGGCGAATTCCTCTGTCACCGTTGCGCCGCCGACCACGATCTTGACCTGGCCCTTCAGTCCCTCTTTCTCCAGCATCTCAACAATCAAAGGGAACTGCTCCAGGTTAGTGGTGAGCAACGCCGACAGCCCTAGAATTTCAGGGCTGTGGTCCTTGACCGCTGCGACGATTTCCTCGGCGGAGACATCGACGCCCAGGTCTATGACCTCGAACCCGGCGGTGTCCATCAGGGTCGTGAAGATGTTCTTCCCTATGTCGTGGATATCACCGGCCACAGTCGCCACGACGATCTTTCCTCGCTTGGTATCTTCCTTGCCGCTCAAGTATGGCTTCAGCACCTCAACGGCCTCTTTCATAGTCTCCCCGGCGATGATGAGCGAGGTGACAAAGTACTCCCCCGCCTGGTACTTTTCCCCCACGATGTCCATTCCCTCTGAGAGAACCCTGATTATATCCTCAGCAACTACGCCACGGTCAAGTGCCTCCTGTGCCTTTACCTTCAAAAGGTCTACATCAAACTCCACCAGGGCTGTCTTTATTTCACTGAATAGCTCTTGTTTTGACATTTTTTACAGCTCCGCGTTGAACTCATCGACCAACTCTTTCACGATCCTAATCCTTTCAATCTCCCCGTTCGATGGAAGGAGGTCAGAGATTCCGAGGATGAGCCTCGGGTAAAACGCCTCCATCAGCTCTTTAACATATGTCTTCAGGGTCTCCACTGGAGTCCATGGGCACATGTAAACGGCAGGTATCCCGTCCCTGAGGAACATGTCTCCCATTCCCTCCTTCATCTCCGCGATGGTGACGTCTCCCTGAGGGACGGGTGTGACACATTCGAGGCCATCGAGGCCAGTCGCCCTCACTAGGGGAAGGAGCTGCTTTAGGTACCCGTCGAAGTGGGAGGACGCGACCATGCCTTGGGCGTGGACCTGGGGCATCACGTTCTGGTAGAAGGGGATGACGTATTCTTTGAAATATGGCGGGGGGCAGAGGTCGTGATGCATATTGTCCACGAAGTTGAGCTCCGCGACGGGCTTGCCCTTGTACGCAGTGATCTGCTTGACATGCTCGGCCTCAAGTTCCCCCATGAACTCTTTCATTTCCTCGGGGTGTTTCCAGATCATTGTGACTGTCTTCTTGAACCCCATTATCCCCACTATGAGCCACATGACCGGAGTCCTCTCAATGTTGGC
>CAYLJH010000300.1:0-2343 GCA_964383685.1 uncultured Candidatus Bathyarchaeia archaeon
CGTCCTTGATGACGCCGTAGACGTAGGGGTTGCTGTACGTGATGATCAGCTTGTCCCCAGCCGTATCAATGGGCTCCTTTCCCTGGGATAACCGAACATAGAAGGTCGTCTTGGTCATGTTACCACTTGTTACGTTGAACTCACCGATGAGGTCCCCGTCCGCCTGTAGGCTGCTTGTTGCTTCCTGCATACCCGCCGAGATAACCGTCTGGCTTTTCTGTGCGGTTAGGAAGCCCATGTTCAGCACTACGAAGCTGAAGGCTGCCGCCGTGATAACGAACGCCACAAGTATAATGGCTGTCTCTAGACCAGTCATCCCTTTTCTGTTTCGTGGTTTGTATCTAATCATTATCAATTCTTCCGTATTTTCAAACCAAAGTCGGGCACAAATAATCATAAGGTTCTGTATGTCTCAGGCCATACATGGAACGATGTGTGGGCAATACACACAGACAAGGGGGAATCGCAGTTGAGTGAAGGCTTCTATCCCCTGCACGCGGTACCCATCTATCCGTTCACGCGCATGCTTGCAGGCTCTGTTGGTTAGCCTCATTACGGTTTCGAGTTCTCGTCCTAAACGGGGATGGGAAAATCTTAGGAGCATGGCAATTGAGAACGATGATTGACGAAAACAGCTACAAAATACCTAAAAAAACCAATGAACTAGGTTTTGGGTTCAACAAATACTATATTGTACCGTACCCTTACAGTACACATTCTCGGTGTGTGGGCTAGATGGTAGAATTTTGTGAACGCTGTGGATCCTTCATGAAGCAGAGCCTCGTTGGATACGAGTGCCCACGCTGCGGATTGGTCAGGCGCGAGGAGGTCATTGAGGTCAAGACCGCCCCGGAGCACAAGGCCGAGCCGGTGTACGTCATGAGCGGCGTTGATAGCGCCATCATAGTGGAGCGCGCGTGCCCCGAGTGCGCGAACAGGAAAGCCTACAGGAGCGTCAACGTCTCACTGGGCGAGCACGCGGGGGTCAACACCGACCGCAGCGTAGAGAAGTTCAAGTGCGTAAAATGCGGGCACTCGTGGGTAGAGAACTAGCCAATCCGGGGCTTTACCTGGACGTTTACAGGGATTCCTTCCTCGATGCTCTTTGACACGATGCAGAAATCCTCGAAGAGATTGCTGCACCTCTCGTACTGGCTGCCGAACTTTTCCATATCCATCTCGGGGCTGATATCAACGTTGATCTCTGCGATCCTCCACCTGCCCTTCTCGTTCCTCCGCATCTTGCCCTCCACCGTGGTCTCTATGCCGCCCACCTCTGCCCTTGCCTTGTTGAGGCAGAACAGCAGGCTAGCAGTGAGGCAGTTACCCATGGCGGCCGCTAACACCTTTGAGGCGTTTGGCCCCACATCCCCGCCTATCGGCTCAGGCTCGTCCATCTTGAAATCAAGGCCATCGATGCCGAAGTCCACGCTGAACACAAAGTCCTTCTCCCTTTTCATCGAGACCTTGAAGGTCTTCTCATCTTCACCCATTAGAATCAGTTGAGATAAAGCGGCGTAAAATAAAAGCTAAGGGTCAGGGACGAACTCCGAGGGGTGCTCCCTCTTGTACTTCTCCTCCAGGTAGTACCCGCCTCCTGCCAGCGCGAACCCCAGGAGAACCAGCACATATATGATGACCTCGTAGGCGGTATCCCCGGTCACGGTGATCAAGTACACGAGCCCCAGGCAAAGGACGAGACAGGCACCAGCCCCGATGAACATCAGCGTCCACGGGCGGTAGTTCGCGGCCATACCGAAAAGGATGGGGGCGAAAAGAAAAAGCTTCTCAAAATAGCTGCCAACCCGATGGCAACCCATAAAGCCGGACATGGAACCCTATTCCTCATGACAGGCATGCGAAGGAAGGAGAAGGAGATCAAAGAGAAGGTAATCCAGGAAGAGATTCTAAGGCAGGCAGAGGTGGGGAGGCTGGGGACAGCGGTGGACGGCGTCCCATACGTCGTTCCAATGAACTTTTGCTACGTCGAGGACACTATCTACCTCCACAGCTTCAGGGACGGCAAGAAGATCAAGGCCATACAGTCAAACCCCAGGGTCTGCTTCGAGGTGGACGAGGGGGAGATCATCAAGGGCGAGACCCCGTGCGACTACAGCTGGAGGTTCACCAGCGTCATCGCCAACGGCGTGGCAACCGTGGTCGAGGACAAGGATGAGAGGCTCAGGGGACTGAGGCTCATCAGCGACAAGTACAGTCCGGGCAAGGGCAAGATGATCACTCCCGAGATCATGGAAAAGAACAAGCACGTCTGGATCATCCGCATCGACATCGATGAGATGGCTGGAAAGAAGAGCCCCGCCTAGGGGGGTAGTCAATACTACC
>CAYLJH010000301.1:0-2340 GCA_964383685.1 uncultured Candidatus Bathyarchaeia archaeon
GACTCGGTCACTATCTGGGGCGGCCTCTTCCAGCTCACCTTGATGCTGGGCTCCGCCTCGTGTATCTTCTTCTTTATCTTCTCGGTGATCTCGGCCGGCGTGATGCCCAGTGGCAGTCTTACGTCAACGGTTACGGTACAGTACGCGGGGATGATGTTGTCCTCGCTGCCGCCACTGATGGTGCCGATGTTGACGGTGACCTCCTTGAGGACGTTTGCCATGGTCTCGGACTCGTGGCCGTACTGCTGCCTGTAGCCCTTCATCACCGCCTCAGTTAGCTCCCGGGTCTCGTCCGTGAACACGGCGGGTGTCCCTTGGAAGGCTTCCACCAGGGGCAGAATCCGCACCATCTTCATGATGGCGTTCTCGCCCACGTAACCCGCGAAGCTGCCGTGTGCCGCCTTACCCTCGGCCTCAAGGATGATCGCCACCCTTGACTTTTCCCCGATCCTAACCGTCAGGCCGGATGGCTCCCCGTTTAGCACCGCGTCCCCGTGTAGTCGGTCGTCCTTGTTCAGGAGCCATAGAGCGCCCCACTCGCCACCGGTCTCCTCGTCAGATGTCCCCGTGAACGTGAGTTTTCCCTTGAAATCGGTCTTGCTGATCTTTGCGAAGCAGTAGAGCAGTGCTGCCAGGCCGCCCTTCATGTCACCGGCACCCCTGCCGTAAATCCTACCGTCCCTGACAAGCCCTGAATAGGGTGGGACTGTCCACTCCTCCCCGACCTCGGCCGGAAAAGTGTCGAGGTGGCCGTTGAGGACAAGGTGAGTTTCACCCTCCCCGATGGTAGCGATGATGTTCGCTATGCCGGGTTTTGTGACGATAACCTCGGACTCGACGCCGTACCCCTTCAAGTAGTCAGAGATGAAGGTGGCAATCGCCGTCGTGTCGCCCGGTGGGTTGTCGCTTGGAATCTTCAGTAGCTCGGCCAGGAGCTCCACGAGGCTGTTGTCATCGTTGACGCCCTCGATCAGCTTCGCCCTAGAAATGGTCATGGAATAAGAATGTGCTTGGTGGTTTTCTGCCTTTTGGGTGAAGAGATAGGGGTTGAGCTTCTTTACAAGCTCCGCCAATCAGGTTGGGACGAATAATCCTAGTTTAACCCTTCAGTAATCGACATATAGGAATCAAACGAGGGGCATTTACCCCTGATCGCATCAAGGTCTGCTTTCTCGATGATTTCACGGGATTTTTGCTCGTTTTTGATGTATTGCTTGTTGAACTGTTGCAATAAACGGTTTAGATATTTATCGGGTTTTTCGATTGATTCAGGGTCAGGTACTGGCTGGACGATATTAACCCCGTAAACCTCGTTGATCGCGTTGATGTCTCCAAGAAACCATGCCTCGATTGCATGGGGTATGATTACCAGGTGGGTGCGGTCTCTGTCATGGGGGTCTAACTTTGCCCGTGTTTGATTGTAGACCGCCCTGATCTCCTGTTCGGTCATCCTGTGAAGGTCTTTGAGTATGATATACGCGTCAACCCGCCTCGCCGAGATTAAGCCCTTTAACCGGCGTACATTGTTTCCGCCCATCAGGTCGGTCTTGATCTTTCTCCTCAACTGAACCGTTATGCCTTTAATCGCGCCCCTATCCCTCTCGCCTTCAAGCGATGTAATAATCGAGGACACTGGCTATTCCTCGTTTTCTTCGCTGCCCTCTAGTCGCCCCGTGTACCAGATCTCCCCTAGGAAGAAGCCCTCGCTCAGGAGGTGAGTTACCTCATCAAGGTTCTTGGCGTTCTCCACACTTGATTCCGTGCCTTTCTTTGACAGAAGCCTCATCTGGCATACCTTTGTTTGATTGATCAGGTGCTGCGAATGGGTTGTGAGTATTATCTGCTTCTCTGATTTCTTGAATAGGTCAATCAATGTCTGGAAGAGTTGGGGGTGGATAAAGTTCTCAGGCTCTTCAAATGTCACGATGTCGCTCTCCAGATTCAGGGCGGTTACAAACGCCAGTAAACGTAGAGTTCCATCTGAGATGTTCGTATAATCAATTAGCTTGTCCAAGTTTTTTTCTTTAATAGTTAAACGAGTTTTCGGATTTGATGTATTATGTTCAGGTGGCGTATTAATTTGCTCAATTTGAGGTATGATATCTCTCATCAAAGACTCTATTCTAGTGAATTGGGTACGCTTGTTGGTTAGCAGCGTATGGAGAACCTGCACCAAGTTCTCTCCCGTGTGCATCAAACTTTCATTATATTGAATCGGATATATCGTCCTAATTCTGTCTGGAACAAAAGCATAGGAAGCAATTTGGGAGAATTTTTCTTTTATTTTCTGTGCCGTAGAATCCCCGTAATAATTCCAGAAGCTAGTATATGGATCAACAC
>CAYLJH010000302.1:0-2332 GCA_964383685.1 uncultured Candidatus Bathyarchaeia archaeon
TTGCCTCCATAGATAAACAGGTGCAGGTCGGAGCGCGCCCCCTCATCTCGGGGAAAATAATCGATAAACACGGGAGCCCTCTCCCAGATATCACGGTGTCTCTGGTCACAAACATCGTTGTGGAGGGCACACACACCGACGTGAACGGTGAGTTCACGATTGCCAACTCTCCTGGCATTGGTGATGGTGTTGATTATTTCTTTAAAATAGACTTCACTGACCGGCAGAGAACTTTCTTCATGTTTGACGAGAAACAGTCCAAAACGGACATCGCGTTCCTGGTACTTGGCCCATACAACTTTGATACCATCGAGGACATGAGTCTGACTTTGAGTGTCCAGAACGAGCCTGATACCTCCCCCCTTGAAAGGAAGGACCACAGGGAGGCAATGGCGGAGATGTACATCGCCTTTTATCAAGCCGCCAGGTTCTACGACACCGAGCTGGCCTTTACCCTCAACTCTCCCGTCTACATATGGACACACGCCACGTACAAAGACGAGGCCGTGTTCACCACAACAGGGCTTCACCCAATAGGCAATCCTCCTATGTCATATTACCCGAGCATCATCCTCAACGAGGCGGCCTCTCCGGCTGGCTTGTTTGAAGCCCCCCTGAACAGGGAGTGGCACGAGTTCAGCCACTTCTTCATGTATGACCAGTACGGAGAACTCCCCCCAAGCCACGAGGAGAAGCAGCCAGACGGTGAACTCGACTGGATCGAGGAGAACCATGACGGCTTCAAGAACCACTGCTCAAGCGACTCATACACCGAGGCTTTCGCCGAGTTCATGCCCCTCTTCATGCAGATAGAGTACGGCTCTGAGACCCTTGGAGCCCAGACCTGGGGCTTTGCCCCCACCTATTGGTACACAGTGGGCAACACCGTCATGCTCTACGAGGTAAACTACCAGCGGGACGCTGACGAGGAATACGCGATCGCAAGCCTGCTCTACGACCTATGGGACGGTGTAGACGCTAAGGACCACGACGCTATCGACCTTGACCTTGATGACATCATGGAGATACTAATGGTGGACCATACGTTGACGACGTTCTACCAGTACAACTCCAAAACGGGCAAGACAGATCTCATCGAGTCCCAGGGCTTGTCCTCTAATCGCCACATCAACTATGTCACAGATATCTACGATTACCTGTCTAGGAACCTTGATACATACGAGATAACCCAGAGCCAGCTTGATGACCTTTTCATATACCATGGATTCTACGTCGCCAGCGCCAAATCAGGCGTCTACACGCCAGGGGATGGCATTGGGGCGTATAATGGCTATTTCATTGAACGTAGGAAATATGAGATACCAGCCGAGTCCATGATAACTGTAAAGTCGGACGGCAAGGACTCGGACCTGATCATATCCGTGTCCTTTGATGAGCCATTCAGCGAGTATGATTACTGGTACACCGTGCCACTAACGCAGGGAAGCCAGCAAGTTGGTATCTTACCGCCGCCCAGCAACTACAACGCTACGCTGAGCTTTGAGGTGTACACAGAGGGGAAACAGGCCAAGGAAACATACTCGTTGACCAACCAAGAATACCTGACTATACTCGGTAACGGAGGGACTCTGAACAGCTACAGTTTCACTACAAACAGCTTCAACCTGGTATCCTTGGGGATAAACGCGGCCAAGGTTCTCGCTGTTCTGTTAGTGGGTTTAATCGTGCTCGGTTATCTCTCTGAAAAGAAAATCGTGTAAAAATTCACTCAATACTCCTTTATCTATAGAACATAAAGTACCGGTATGAGCTTACTCGTTTCAGCCTCGATCGGCCTCGTGGCTTTGTCGTATGTAATAGTTGTCTTCGTGGGTTTACTGTACAAAAAAGGGGAGATCAACGAGTCACCGGGTAACCTCCAGTTCGCGAACCTGAAAAACATACCAGGGGAAGATTACGTGGACCTTAATATCGTCAAAGTGGGAAAAACGAAGACCATATTCAGTTACAGTAACGTGGGGTCCATCAGTTGGGTTGATTTCTATCACCCAACGACCCAGAAGCATATCGAGGACAGGTCGATGGCAGTCAAGATGATCCTCGTTATGTACGGTATCTTCGGGGCTATGGGTCTCGTCATGTGGCTCGTGGATCTTGCCGTAGGCATCTACTTCATGTTACTCATGATGGGCGCCGTTGCGTTACTTACGGTAGTAAAATATATCGAGATAGTCGTATTTGGGCAGAGATAATATCTAATTCACTTTTATTTACATTTTTTTATACGTGTTTAGCTTTTGTTTTATTCTTGGGAGAGTCTCCCCTCAGTATTTAGGGTAGGTTGTGGTCTTGTTGTCTAAGTTACCTTCAC